>JALWBK010000178.1 GCA_027037155.1 bacterium
GTCCATACTGGTCATTCGCGCACCATGCTCGCTGGCGGCAGACTCCAGAAACACCCTATACATTTGGGTTCTAAGATGAAGGGGGAGAAGCTCTTTTAGTACCTCGTCTTTAGAAGGTTCGTATATGAAGTCAACAGGAACGTCCCCTTCCCTCAGCTCCATGGGCTTTATGGGAACGAAGGGTTCAACCACAACTTCCTGTCTGATAGCCGATTTGAACTCGTTGTATAGCACGTAAACGGCATCGTATTTGCCAGAGGTGTAGCTTTCGGCAATGTAGTCAGCTATAGCGGCAGCATCCTCAAAGCGTACCTTTTTTAAAAATAGGTTTATATGAACCTTATCCACGTTGAATTGCCCTTTTCTCCTCTCTATGTAGTCCCTTGCCTTCCTTCCTATAGTGAGAAGGTAAACCTCCTTGCCCTCCTGCTTCTTTTCAGCGATGAACTGCTCCATGCGCTTGAGTATGTTGGTGTTAAAGGCTCCGCACAGTCCCCTGTCAGAAGTTACCACCACGAGAAGAATCCTCTTCTCTTCCCTTCTTTCCAGTAGCGGATGTGCCCCTTCAGAGGCTCTCATGGCCAAAGAGGAGAGCATCTCGTGCATCTTAAAGGCATAGGGCCTTAGACTGAGTATGTCCGCTTGGGCCCTCCTGAACTTGGCAGCGGCCACAAGCTTCATGGTGTTAGTTATCTTTTGGGTACTTTTAACACTTGCAATCTTTCGTCTCATATCACGGAGGCTTGCCATCCCACGCCTCCTTAGACCACAAAGCTCTTCTTGAACTCTTTCACGGCCTCGTGCATCTTCTGCTCAAGCTCCTTGCTGATCTCTTTCTTCTCTGCGATCTCGCGCAGGATCTCGGGCTTGTTGGTACGCAGGAACTCAAGGTATTCCTGTTCAAATCTGGAAACGGCTTCAACTGGCAGGTCGTCAAGGTAACCGTTGACACCTGCGAATATAACTGCAATCTGTTCCTCCACAGGCATGGGAGCGTACTGCTTCTGCTTGAGAAGTTCCACCATGCGTTCACCACGGATGAGCAGCTTCCTTGTGGCCTCATCCAGCTCGCTGGCGAACTGGGCGAAGGCCTCCATCTCCCTGTACTGTGCGAGATCCAGCCTCAGCATACCCGCCACCTGCTTCATGGCCTTTATCTGAGCCGCACCACCAACACGGGACACCGAGAGACCAACGTTAATGGCCGGGCGGATACCCTTGTAGAAAAGATCAGACTCAAGGTAGATTTGCCCGTCTGTAATGGAGATAACGTTGGTGGGAATGTAACCGGATATATCGCCAGCCTGTGTCTCAACTATAGGCAAAGCTGTGAGGGAGCCAGCGCCCTTCTCATCGGACATTTTGGCTGCCCTTTCCAAGAGACGGGAGTGCAGATAGAAGATATCACCGGGATACGCCTCACGACCAGGAGGACGCCTGAGCAGCAGTGATACCTCTCTGTAAGCCTGCGCCTGCTTGGTCAAGTCATCGTATATGACCAAAGCATGCATACCGTTGTCTCTGAAGTACTCTCCCATGGAACATCCAGCGTATGGAGCAATGTAGAGCATAGGTGCAGGGTCACTGGCGGTAGCAGCAACCACGGTGGTGTACTCCATGGCGCCGTACTGTCTGAGTTTTTCCACTATCTGAGCGACAGTAGAGCGCTTTTGTCCTATGGCTACGTATATACAGTAAACATCGGTGTTCTTTTGGTTTATGATTGCGTCAATAGCAATAGCGGTCTTACCGGTCTGACGGTCACCGATGATGAGCTCTCTTTGGCCTCTACCGATGGGGATCATGGAGTCAATGGCTTTTATACCGGTCTGGAGAGGCTCGTGAACCGGTTTTCTATCACATATTCCCGGAGCTATCCTCTCAATGGGATAGTAATCATCAGCCTCAATGGGCCCAAGACCATCAATGGGCTGACCCAGCGGGTTCACCACCCTTCCAAGAAGCTTCTTACCAACGGGAACAGATATGATCTTACCTGTTCTCTTTACCCTGTCGCCTTCCTTAACCAAAGTGTCATCACCGAAGAGGATCACACCGACGTTGTCCTCTTCCAAGTTGAAGGCCATACCCATAACACCGCTGGGGAATTCTACAATCTCTGAGTACATGACGTTGTCAAGACCGTAGACACGAGCAACTCTGTCACCAACGAAGGTGACTATACCCTCTTCAGAAAGCTGAACCGATCTTTCAAATTCCTCAATCCGCTTTTTCAAGACCTCGCTTATCTCTTCAGCCCTTATCTGCATACCTCTCACCTCTCCACAAGCTTTTCTTTTATTACTTCAAGGTTTCCTTTTATGCTGCCGTCAAAGACCATGCCTCCCACATAGGCAACGGCTCCCCCAATGATGGAAGGATCCTCTTCCACCTCAAGCACCACCTTCTTGCCTAGCTTTTCGGAGATGGCATTTTGTAGCTCTTTCAGCTCTTGATCTGTGATTTCCGTTGCCACCTTGAGCACGCCTCTTATCTGTCCCTGTAGCTCATCGGCTATGAACCTAAACTCTTCAACAATTAATGGGAAGGCAATAAGCCTGTTCTTCTCCACGGTAAGGAGGAAGAAGTTTTTGATGAAGTCTGGTAAATTGAGCTTTTGGATGAGCTCGTTGGCCAGCTTAAGCTTTTCTGTTTGACTAACTATGGGTGTGGTGAAGTATTTGAAGAGGACCTCGTTTTGTAAGAGTATCTCTTCCAGTTTCTTAAGGTTGTTGTAGGTTTCTTCAAAATCAACGCCATTCTCTTTACAATAGATAGCCAAAGCCTTTGCGTATCTTTTGGCAACTGTCCTCATCAGTGTACCTCTTTAACCTTGTTTATGTAATCGCTCAAGAGCCTCTTTTGGTCTTCAGGAGTTATCTTTTCCTGAAGTAGCTTTTGGGCCACTTCCACTGCAAGATCAATGGCCTCCTGCTGCAGCTCTAACTTTGCCCTTTCAACCTCAAGATTCACAGTTGCCTTCGCCTGCTCCTTGATCCTCTGCACCATCTTCTCGGTCTCTTCCCTTATGCGCGCAACCTGCTCTTCTTTCTCCTTCTCTGCATTGCTTAAAATTGCCTTCACCTCTGATTCAAGGTTCTCCACTTTAGCCTTTGCCTCGTTGTACATTCTCTGGGCTTCTTCTCTAACTTTCTTGGCTTCTTCCAAAGAGCGGCTTATATTTTCACGTCTTTCTGTAAAGTACTTCTTCACGGCGTTTCCAGCGAACTTGTATAGGAGCCATACGAATACGGCAAAGTTAATGATTCTGAAGATTTCCATTTTGAGACTTATCTCATGATGTGCCCCTTCAGAGGCAAAGGCAACAGAGGCTGTTACCAGTATCCACAAGAGACCTGCAAGCACCCTCATACCCTGTCCTCCAGCTTTCTGCCGAGCATCTTCTCGGCGATAAGAATGGCAAGATAGTTGACTGTCTGATGTAGCTTCTTTCGGGCCTCTTCCTTCTCTTTTTCCAACTGCTCCCTCAACTTGGCAAGGCTTTCCTCAAACTCTTTTCTCGCTTCGGCAAGGGCCTTCTTCTGCTCCTCCTGGGCGGCTATCTTTGCCTCGTTCACGATCTTTACAGCGTTCTGCCTTGCCTCAATGAGTTTGGCTTCGTACTCCTGGAGCATCTTCTGTGCTTCTTCTGAGAGACTTTTTGCTTCTTCAAGCCCACCTTCAACCAACCTCTTTCTCTCATCAAGGATCCTGAAGATGGGCTGGTACAGAACCTTATTAAGTATAAGAACGAGGGCAATAAAGATGACCATTTGGATCAGGATGGTGTAATTGAGTTCTATCATAGACCCCTCCACAAATCCATTTGTGAGCCCGCCGCTTGAGTATCAGGAAAGTTCTGTGAAGTCAAGATTCAATTTCGCTCAAAAAACGTTTTATATCTTCGGGCCGGCCAGTAATGACCAGCCTTGCGCTTTTTTTCCCAAATGTAACTTTTGCCTTTAAACGGTACTTACTTATCTCTTTAAACTCCACCTCTTTTCTCTTCTTCCTTTTAACGGCCGAGACCAGCTCTTCGGTTTCCCTCACAGAGAGCTCCTCCTCGAGGATCTTGTGGAAGAGATCTACTATCTCCTTTTCGTTTCTTAACGATAAAAGAGCTTTCGCGTGTCCTAAGGTGATTTTCCCCTCCTGTAGAGCACTCGTAACGGCATCGGGAAGCTTTAAGACCCTAAGGATGTTGGCAATGTGAGCACGGCTTTTCCCTGTAAGGGATGCGATGTCGTTTTGGGTTAATCCGAACTCTTTCTGTAGTCTTTTATAGTATAGTGCTTCTTCTAAGGGACTGAGATCTTTTCTCTGCACGTTTTCCACAATGGAGAGTATTGCAATGTCTTTATCGTCCCAGTTGCCGATGATAACCGGTACCTCTTTCAACCCAGCTTTCTGGGCGGCGAGCCATCTCCTTTCTCCGGCAATGATGAGAAGCTTTCCCTCTTTCTCTGTAGCTATGATGGGCTGAAGTACCCCGTGCTTTTTTACCGATTCCACGAGCTCATCAAGGTCGGTCTCTTTGTCTATTCTGGGCTGTCCCTGGCGGGGTGAAAGACTCTCTACAGGTACCGTCCGGTACTTAACCTCGCCTCCTGCTCCCTCTCCCAGTAAAGCCTCAAGGCCCCTGCCTAACCTGCTTTTTCGCATCTTTTTATTACCTCTACCGTCAGTTTTTTGTACGCCTCGGCACCAGAGGATCTGGCGTCGTACATGAGTATAGGAAGGCCGTAACTCGGTGCCTCGCACAGCCTGACGTTTCTGGGAATCAGCGTCTTGAAGCACTTGTTTGGAAAGTGCTTCTTTATCTCCTGAACCACTTCCTTTGAGAGTCTGGTGCGGGGATCGTACATGGTCATGAGAAAGCCTGCAATATCAAGGGCAGGGTTGAAGCGGGTTTTCACTATCTCCAGGGTTCTTAGTAGCCTTGCCAGCCCTTCTAAGGCATAGTACTCGCACTGTACAGGGACAATTACCCAGCGGGAGGCGGCGAGAGCGTTCACCGTCAGTATCCCAAGAGATGGGGGACAGTCGATTATGCAGTACTTGAATCTGTCTTCTATCTTCTCCAAAGCTCTCTTTAGGTAGCTTTCTCTATCGGAGGTGTTGGCAAGCTCTATCTCGCATCCCACCAGGTCAATACTTGCTGGAATGAGAAATAGCTTTTTTAGTGGGGTGTCTGTGATGAGCTCTTCAGGGTTTTTCTCTCCGGTTATTAAGTGATACGAGTTGGGTATCTCCCTTTTGGGAACTACACCAAGGCCGCTGGAGGCGTTTCCCTGAGGGTCAAGATCTATTAGCAGAACCCTTCTCCCCGATGCGGCAAGATACGCGGCTAAGTTTACCGCTGTAGTTGTCTTTCCAACACCACCTTTCTGGTTTGCAACGGCTATGGTTATCATGTCTCTTGCAGGAACTCCTTTACCTCTTGGGATCTTTCAATGGCATAACCTATGCAGTCGTTCAATCCCACACCCATGTAAGCGTTGGAGTGAAAGAAGAGTCCACCCAGTTCCTTACCCATTTTAAAGATGGCCTCCACCCTTTCCGTATGTCCCAGTGTGTATTGCGGAATTCCCCTTGGGTGTTTGAATACCCATGTTGCTTCGGGAGGTTGCTTCACCCCCATGATGGCGTCAATCTCATCAATGGCAGTTTGGAAAAGCTCTTCTTCTGTGAGATGGCATACTTCAGGCTGTCTTGTGCCGCAGAGCATAACCCTCATCAGCAGCTTACCCTCAGGGGCTCGGTTGGGAAAGACGCAGGAGTCCCAGAGACAGCCTAAGATTTTTCTCTTTTCAACAGAGGGAACCAAAAATCCAAATCCATCGGGAGTCCTTGCGAGAGAGCCTTCTTTAAATGCGAGGGCTACCACTGCTATGGGACCGTATGGGATTTTACTTAAAAGATTTGATAGCTCTTTATACTTTGAAAGCAGCCTTGATGCCTCATAGGCTGGGGTGGATAGAACCAGTGCCTTTGCTTTATATGTCTCTTTTTCAGTGTGGATTTCCCAACTTTTGCCGCTTTTGTTTATCTCTTTGACATCGGTGGCTTTTCTAAGCTCTATTTTGTCTTCAAGGTACGCACAGAGGGCATCTATTAACTCCTGTACGCCCTTGGTGAAGCTGGTGAGGGTTCCTCCTGGTCCGGCAGGGCCTGATCTTTTCCTGTTTTTCATAAGATGGATCATGCCCTTTATGAGGCCACCGTATCTTTTCTCAAGCTGCCATATAGCTGGGAAGGCCGCCTTTATACTGAGCTGATCAGCCCTTCCAGCGTAAATACCTGCAACCATGGGATCTATGAGATAGTCTAAAAACTCTTTACAAAGCCTTCTATATACAAAGGATGCCACCGTTTCGTCGGAAAGCTCAGCGGCAGGTATGAAGGGTTCTTTGAGTATGCTGAGCTTTGCCTTCAAAGAGAGTATGGGGCTTTTGAAGAAGGCCAAGGGGCTGGTCGGGATTTCGATAAGCTTTCCATTTTTTAGAATAAATCTTTTAGCTGCCTGTGAGGAGCTGGGATAAAGGCTGCTTGTGATGTTCAGCGCTTCGGCAAGCTGTAGGGTATAGGGTTTGTTGTCTAAAAAGCCGTTGGGTCCGGTTTCTACGATGTATCCCTTTTCAATGACCGTATGGAGCTTGCCGCCGAATCTACTTGCCTTCTCCAGTAGCAGTATGTTTCTAACTCCCCTCTGGTAGAGGTAAAAGGCCAGTGAGAGTCCTGATATGCCTCCCCCTACTATGAGCACATCGTACGCCAATCAACTGCCTCCTGAGCCACGGAAATCCAGCATTTCAAGAGCTCCTGCGATGTGTAGGGAACCCTTACCCTTTTGTAAACCCTAATCCCTACAGAACTTGCCAGGCTTTTTAGCTCTATGTCAAGATCGTACAGGGTCTCCAAGTGCTCGTTGGTGAAGCTGATTGGTACCACCATAACCTCTTTTATCCCTTTTTTGGCAAGAGCCTTTATGGCATCCTCAGTATAGGGTTTGGTCCAGGAGGTGGGCCCTATTCTGCTCTGAAAGGCCACGCTGTAGTTGGAGATATTAAGGCTTTCGGATATAAGCCTTGCCGTTTCATGGATCTGCCTTTCGTAAGGGTCTCCTGCTTTAACGAGGCTTTCAGGGATGCCGTGGGCTACAAATAAAACGTGCTCGCCAAAGTAGGCGTTCATGATGGCTTTTCTCCACGCCTCTATGAAAAGCGGATGATTGTAGTAGGGTTTTGCTATCTTCACATCGTCTCTTTTGAAGGCAAAGAGCCTGTCTATGATACATCCGTAGGTGGTAAAGGAAAAATGGGGAAACTGTGGAATGACGGTAAAGGATAGGGTCTTGTCCTTTAGCATTTCCTCAAAAAGGGGGCGTGAGTACAGGCAGGCTATATGAGTTTCGCAGCCTGAGAGCTCCTTTATCAGTTGTGCCTGTTCCTTCATCATTGGGATGACAGGGGAGCCGCCGATGATGCGGTACTTTTTGTAGCCAAAGGGTGCTCTGAGCAGGGCGATGGTTGCTGCCACAGGTAACCTGAGGATTTTGGGCAGGGGAAGTATCCTCGGATCCTGAAACATTTTAAACAGGAAGGATACGTAACTACTAAAGGTGTTAACTCCCCCTGTGTTTACCAAGACGAGCCTCATGGGTAGAATTGATTTCACAAAAGGAGACTTGAGTAAATAGCTGATAGCATATAAAAGAGTTGAGCGCGCCAGAACAGCTGGGGAGGACGGAATGGTAGGGTACATCCAAAGGAACATCAAAAAATTCAGTGTTGTTTTATGGATCATTGTGGCTGCCTTTGTGGGAACCATCTTTCTCGTGTGGGGGCGCGGGTCCCTCATGGGTATAGGAGGGTCCTACGTGGCTAAGGTGGGCGATGTTGAGATCACCATCCATGACTTCCAGAGGGCCTATTCAAGGCTGTTGGATATTTACAGAAACATTTACAAGGAGAAGTTCACCCCCGAGCTTGCCAAGAAACTTGGTATCAAGGAGCAGGCCCTTTCCATGCTCATTGATGAGGCTGTGGTGCTTAATGTGGCGTTGAAAGAGGGACTTACGGTTTCTCCCCAAGAGATGGCCGATGCCCTCAGTAGAGTGAAAGCCTTTCAGGTCAACGGGAGGTTTGATCCTCAGAGGTACAAAGAGGTCCTTCGGTTGAACGGGTACTCTCCGGTGGAGTTTGAGAGGGAGCTGTACGATGAGATTCTCAGGAAGAAGTTAGAGGTGATGGTTAAAGCTTCTGTGGATCTGTACCCTGCAGAGTTGGAGCTTTTCACCAGAGGTATGCTTCAGAAGGCAAAGGTTGATTACTTCGTGGCAGATATCGGCGATTTTGTGAATATGGTGGAGGTCTCTCCAGAGGAGGCCAAGAGCTTTTATGAAAAACATAAAGATATGTTCCTGACAGAACCCCAGCTTGAGTTAGAGTATGTGTTTGTGAGC
>JALWBK010000179.1 GCA_027037155.1 bacterium
TAAAGACTTTGTTATAGATACCAGACCCGATGTTATTTTTGCCGATGGTCCCGCTACTTATCTGTTTCCAAAAAGATTTTCTAAATCGGCTTATGAGGCCTCTTTTGCCAATATGGCAGAGCTGTTGGAGAGGGTGCGCCCTTCCTTTTTTATAGTAGATCACCATGCCACAAGAGACATAAAGTACACTGAGAGGTTTGGAGAGCTGGGCTCTCTTTCCAAGAACTTGGGGGTACTGCTTTGCACAGCAGCGCATTACATGGGGAAAGAGAACCTCTTTCTGGAAGCCTGGAGGAAGAAGCTTTACGGTAATGAGATTGGTCTTTCGCCTGAGCAGGTACAACAGGTATAGCTTTATCCCCCTCTTTGCTATCGTTAAGCGCCAAGGCTTTGAGCCTTTGCTGGCTGAAAGCTTTTCTGAAGTGTGTGAGTTGTCTCCCGATGTGATTTTTTACTCTTTTATGACACCTAACAGAAATGAGGTTTATAAGGAGTTAACAAGGCTAAAAGAGCGTTTCCCTAAAGTGTTGGCTGTTGCTGGCGGACCTCACCCGTCTGCAATGCCTGAGGAGGTGCTGTCTTGTGGATTTGATGCGGTGGTGGTCGGTGAGGCAGAGCAGGTGATGGAAAGACTCCTCAAGGATATTTTAGCTGGTAGATGTTCTGGGGTGTATCGTGGGGAGAAAGTGCCTGAGATTGACTATTCTCTTTCCTTTTCTCCTTACACAGGTCCCATTGAATTGGTGAGGGGATGTCCCTTCGGATGCACTTTTTGTCAGGTCTCCCATCTTTTTGGCAGAAGGCCTCGCTATAGAAGTCTGGAGAGTGTTTTTAGAGAGGCCAAAGTGCTGATTGAAAGGGGGAGGCGGTTTGTCAGGTTTCTTGCTCCCAACGCCTTGAGCTATATGTCTCCTGATGGGAAGACGCCGAATTTGGAAATCTTAAAGAGGCTGTTTGAAGGACTTAAGGCTCTTGGCGTTGAGCAGATCTTTTTTGGCTCCTTCCCTTCAGAGATTAGGCCCGATTCGGTAACCTGTGAGGCAGTGGAGCTTATGTCCCGATATTGTGCTAATAAAAGGGTGGTTGTTGGCGCTCAAAGCGGAAGTGATGAGCGGCTTCGCATATTGAAGAGGGGACACAGCGTTTCCGATTTGGAAAGGGCGGTGCAGATTCTTCACAGCTTTGGATTTTTAGTTCATCTTGATTTTATTTTTGGCTTTCCTGGTGAGACTGAGGTGGAGTTGGTTGATACTTTAAATTTTATAGAGAGATTGCTTGCCAAATACAGGGTGAAGATCCACGCCCACACCTTCATTCCTCTTCCCGGCACACCCCTTTGGGGTAGTATTCCTTCTGAGATACCCAAATGGGTGAAAAGGGTGTTGCATGATTGGGAGAGAGCTGGTCTATTAGACGGGAACTGGGCTCAGCAAGAGTACATGAGGAGGGTTATGTGAGTGCCCCTTTGATACTGGTGGCGGAAACAGCCGGCTTCTGCTTTGGTGTCAAAAGAGCCGTTAGGATGGCCTATGAGGCTGCATCCAAGTATAAAAACGTCTTCACTTTAGGACCCCTGATACACAACCCTCAGGTAGTGGAGTCCCTGCGCAGGGAAGGGATAGGAGTTGTGGAGGAGCACACAGATCTTCCCCCCAAGGCCACGGTGATTGTGCGCTCCCATGGGATCACTCTGGATGTTTACAACTGGCTTGTGGAAGCAGGCTACAGGATAGTGGATGCCACCTGCCCCTTCGTTAAGAAGGCCCAGAAGATTGTAGCGGATCTTTCTGAAGATGGATTTGGGGTGGTCATCGTAGGTGATAAGGATCATCCAGAGGTTAAGGCTCTGGTATCCTACGGGAAAGGGAGGGCCACAATATATCCCAATATGCCCGATGCTGATCGGGTTGGGGTGGTGGCTCAGACCACGCAATTGAAGGAGAGGTTCCTTGAGTGCGTGTGTCATGTGTTGAACAGGGGAGATTTTTCCGAGTTGAGGGTGCACAACACCGTATGTCAGTCCACCGCTGAGAGGCAGAAGGAGTGTAAGAGGCTCGCCGAAAGGTGTGAGGTGGTTGTGGTGGTTGGTGGAAGAAACAGCGCCAATACCAGAAAGCTGGTGGAAATAGCGAAGAGAGAGGGAAAGGATACCTATCACATTGAAGTAGCAAAGGAGATAGATCCCTCTTGGTTTTTTAATAAAAGAGTGATAGGGATAACTGCTGGAGCGTCCACCCCCGATTGGATAATCGGCGAGGTGGTGGAGGCTGTCAGCAGGATAACGGGAGGTATTGTTTATGGAGGAGAGAAGGGAGAATAGTATGGAAGATATGGAGACCCTTTACGAAAGCAGTTTCAGGGAGATTAAGCCTGGGGACATAGTGAAGGGAACAGTTGTTGCTGTTACAGACAGCGAGGTAATGGTAGATGTGGGCTACAAGGCCGAGGGGGTAATTCCCAAGGTTGAGTTTGATCAGTTGCCTGCTGTGGGGGATGAGATAGAGGTCTTTGTTAGAAGCCTTGCAGGTGAAGGGGGAATACGCCTTTCCAAGAGGGAGGCTGACAGGAGAAG
>JALWBK010000180.1 GCA_027037155.1 bacterium
CTCCCAAGCAATCTCCGGGATAACCTTTATCGCCCCTTCGGGGCACACTTTCACACACTCTTCACACTCCGTACAGGCCAGATTGTTAACGAACTGATCCTTCTTCCTTATCTTAACCTTGAAGTTTCCCGGCTCTCCAGAAACCCCAAGAATATCAGCATTGTAAAAGACCTGTAGTGCACCCAATCCAATAAAGAGTCTCTGGGGCATGTGTCCACACGCCCAGCAGAAGTCCAAAGGCAACTGGGCAAGAACCTGATTCCTTATCTGATCTACGTAGGCACCTCTATTCAGCAAAACCGACTTGTAGCCCATCTTGGCCAGAGTGTAAGCAGCCCTGTAACCGGCAATGCTGGTTCCGTATATCAATACCGTGCTATTTTTCTCAGCCATAGCTCACCTCCAACACTCTAAACGAAAACCTTTCCCTTAAAGGGATTGGGACCGAGCTTCTTTATCCTCTCGGTAAACTCCTTTACCACCTCCGCAAACTTAGGCGCTTCCGATGCAGGAACCCAAGAAAGCATCACCCGTTCAGGCTCAAGACCCATACGCTCCAATATCTTCTTGGTAAGCGCCACCTTTCTTCTGGCATAGTAGTTGCCCTTTTGATAATGACAGTCACCAGGCTTACACCCTGCCACCAAAACCCCGTCGGCACCGTCAAGAAGCGCCTTAAGTATGAAGACAGGATCCACACGTGACGAACACATAACCCTCATAATTCTGATATTCGGTGGATATTTGAGTCTGCTTATACCCGCTAAGTCCGCCGCTGTATAACTACACCAGTAACACAAAAAACCCACAATTTTGGGTTCAAACTGTTCGCTCATAACAGCAATCCCTCCAGCTCGTGGAATATCTGCTCGTTCTTAAAGTGCTTAAGTGTAACCGCCTTGTTGGGACAGGTGGCGGCACACAGTCCACATCCCTTACACAAGGCCTCGTTCACTACACAAACGCACAAAGCAGCATTATAATCTATGGCACTGTAGGGACACACGTGTTTACACTGCTGACAACCAACACATATCTCTGGGTCTATCTGAGAGGTGGCAGACTCTATCTCTACCTTGCCCCTCATAATCAAGGAGAGTGCCTCTGCTGCCGCACCGGATGCCTGAGCAACGGTATCGGGAATGTCCTTGGGACCTTGGCAACATCCCGCCAAGAAGACTCCATCTGAAGCAGTAGAAACAGGAGCCAATTTGGGGTGAAGCTCTATGAACCAACCATCCTGATCCTGGGAAATACCTACCAGTCTCGCTATCTCCTCCGCGCCATCCGCCGGTTCAAGGGCAACTGAAAGCACCACCATATCCACAGGAACTCTCCTGACCTTACCAGAAAGGGTATCTTCCACCACAACTATCAGCTTGCCCTCTTCCTCCGGAGTTTCGGCTACGTCCGTAACCTCAGCCACCTTACCTCTTATGAAATGAACACCCTCCTCCTGCAGTCTGTTGTAAAACTCCTCGTACATCTTACCTGGGGACCTGATGTCAATGTAGAACTCATAAACCTCAGCCCCCGTTTTCTCCCTTATAAGATGGGCGTATTTCATAGAATACATACAGCAGACCCTTGAACAGTACCTGTGGTAGTTCTCATCCCTGGAGCCAACGCAGTGGATAATAGCGACCTTCTCAGGCACTTTACCATTCTTCATAACGATCTTACCCTCAGTGGGTCCGGCAGCGTTGTTCAGCCTCTCAAACTCTATAGAGGTGTAAACCTCCGGATACCTGCGGTACCCGTATCTGACCAAAGGAGTGGGATCAAACACCTTAAAGCCTGTGGCCACTATGATGGATCCCACCTCAACTTCATGCACTTCATCCCTCTGGTTGTGCTCTATGGCTTTGGCCTCACAGGCAAACTCGCACTGCCTACATTCACAACAGCCAGCACAGTCCAAACACCTTCTGCCTTCAGAAACCGCTTCCTCTTCAGAAAGCGGCTTTTCCACTTCCACAAAGGACTTGATCCTCTCTGAAACCTCCTCTTCCTTAATAGGAACAGGGGGCTTTAGCTCGTACCTTCTCTTTCTCAAGACTTCATCCTTATCAACACTGGGAAGTCTATGGACATCATAAGGTTCCACCTTCCTGAGGTCCTCTCCGGCAAGGTATTTGGCTATATAATAGGCTGCCCGTCTTCCAAGGCCTATGGCCTCTACAATAGTGGAAGGACCCGTCACCGCATCGCCTCCAGCGAAAACGCCTTCCCTGGAGGTCATCAACGTTCCACTGTCAACCTTGATGGTGCCATTCCTGTTCAGCTCAATACCAAAGTCTGCAAAGGCCTCGGACGCAGGTACCTGACCTATAGCAAGCACCACAGAGTCTACGTCCACCTCAAAGTTGGAACCCTCTATGGGAATGGGCCTCCTCCTTCCAGATTCGTCAGGCTCTCCCAGTTTCATCCTTATAAGTTCCATCTTTGAGACTCTACCCGTCCCCTTGAAACCAACAGGAGTAGTCAAAAACTCTATCCTCACACCCTCTGCCAGCGCCATGGCCTCACCCCTTTTATACTTTTGCAA
>JALWBK010000181.1 GCA_027037155.1 bacterium
TGTAAATTGCTGGAAGGTTGGTGTTTATGGAAAACATGTGACTCCCCCTACATCTCCTACCTCCCTGTAGGGGGATTTGGCCTCCATGCATCCAATTAATCGGCAGGTTAAAGGAAAACTTAACGCCTTCTGCGGTAAATTTCTATTACGGTGAAGGGATCAATGGTGCCGTGTTTTAGTATCCGGGGCGGATAAGCTGGCTTAATCTCTATGAATGTTAAACTATCAGCGGAAGATAAAAACTTTTTGGAGGTTGTGGCCTTGCACCTTCTTGCAGTTGTTCTCTTTGAACAGCGAGCTTTGTAGATTCTACCTTCAGGGGTCACTATTACGACAATGCGATTTGGGGTGCTTACGACAAAGGGTTTGTAAAAACATCCCTTTTTAGTGCAGATTCTTAGCCAGCCTGATTGGGCAGCAAAGCATGGGGAGATAGCAATAAAAAGAAGAAACAGGGCGAGGCAGAAGCCCCGCCGGTATATCCTATCTCTTCCTCCACTGGAAGCCACGTCTTGCTTTGTGGCGTCCGTACTTCTTTCTCTCTACGATTCTGGCGTCTCTGGTGAGGAGGCCAGCCTTCTTCAGGGTGGGCCTTAGGTTTTCATCGTAGGCGAGCAGTGCCTTGGCTATGCCATAGCGAACTGCATCTGCCTGGCTTGCCACCCCGCCGCCTTTTACGTTGACTTTGATGTCAAACTCTCCAACCTTTCCCACCAGCTCAAGGGGTTCCAAAATCAACTTTCTAAGCGACTCCCTGGGTACATACTCTTCCATGCTTCTTTTGTTGATGATGATCTGCCCTGAGCCGGGCTTCATCCAAACCCTTGCCACAGAGGTCTTTCTCTTACCTACACCGTGATAGATGACATCCGCCATGTCCTCTCACTCCTTTAGCATCCCGTGATTTCTATGGGCTCAGGCTTCTGAGCCTGATGGGGATGATTCTCCCCTGCGTACACTTTCAACTTCTTGATCATCCTTCTGGCGAGGTTGTTTTTGGGAAGCATCCCTTTTACCGCATGGTAGATGAGGAACTCGGGCTTTCTCTCAAGCATCTCTTTGGCCGTTCTGGACTTTAACCCGCCTAAGTATCCGCTGTGCCAGTAGTAGATCTTCTTCTCCCACTTGGCCCCTGTGAGCTTTACTTTGTCTGCATTTATCACCACAACGAAGTCTCCACAGTCCACATGGGGCGTATACTGGGGCTTATGCTTGCCCATCAGGATCACAGCTATTTTTGAGGCGAGCCTTCCCAAGGTCTTGTCCTTCGCATCAATTAGATACCACTTCCTCTCTACCTCGCCCTTTTTGGCCATGTACGTCTTTTTGCCTAACATAACACACCATCCCCTTCTGTAGAGTTTGAAAGCGCACCGCTATATAAACAAGCCGCCTGTTGTTGTCAAGTTTTTAGTTGATGTCAAAACATATCAGTTTGATTTCCGTCATCTCCTCTATGGCGTACCTCGGTCCCTCTCTACCTATGCCGGATTCTTTAACTCCGCCATAAGGCATGATGTCAACCCTGAAGGTGGGAACATCGTTTATTATGACTCCTCCCACCTCAACCTCGTAGGCTGCCTTCCACGCTTTATATATATTCTGAGTGTAGATGCCTGCCTGAAGACCATAGATAGAATCATTGGCAGCTTCTATGGCTTCTTCAAAGCTTTCAACGGGGTTTATTATAACCACCGGTCCAAAGGCTTCCTGTCTGAAGAGCTTGGCTTCTTTAGGACAGTTGATTATCACAGCAGGTTTCATTATTGCCCCTTCCACCTCACCGCCTGTAACAAGCTCTGCTCCCATCCTGAGCGCTTCATCTATCCACTCCCTCACCCTCTGCGCCTCTTTCTCCTCCACCAGGGGTCCTACATCCGTCTCTTCCTTAAGCTGGTTTCCTACCTTCAAGTTTTCTGTGATCTCAACGTATCTATCTACAAACTCTGAGAAGCGTGACTGGTGCACGAAGATCCTCTGGACCGAGATGCATACCTGCCCGGCCAGTGCGTAGGCGGCGAGAACCACTCTGGGAAATGCCTTGTCAAACTCTGCATCTTCACAAACGATGACGGCAGAGTTGGAACCCAGCTCCATAGTGCATTTTTTGAAGCCGGCTATGCTCATTATACGTTTGCCCACGTCCCTGCTTCCCGTGAAGGAAACCTTCCTTATGGCTGGATGGCTGGCTATTGCTTCTCCCACTTTTCCTCCTGGCCCTGTGATCACTTGGAATGCCAGGGGTGGCACGCCTGCTTCTAAGAAGATTTCTCCCATTACCAGGCTGGATAGGGGAGTTATTGAGGGTGGCTTTAGAATCACAGAGTTTCCAGCAGCAAGGGCAGGAGCTATCTTGTGCATGGCAAGGTTAACTGGGAAGTTGAAGGGAGTGATGGCGGCGACAATACCGATGGGCACCCTTATGTAAAGTCCCACCTTGCCCTTGCCTGTGGGGGCACCATCAAACCTCACCTCTTCACCGGTAAGCCTCTTTGCCTCTTCTGCAGAAAGGGTGAGGGTCTGGAGGGCTCTTGCTATCTCGCCGC
>JALWBK010000182.1 GCA_027037155.1 bacterium
CCTCACTTTCTCACCAACCTTAGGAAAGCCCTTAGCAAGCTCCTGGTAGATGGGATACTCGTAAGAGAGACAGCACATCAGCCTGCCACACAGTCCTGATATCTTGGATGGGTTGAGCATAAGGTACTGTTCTTTGGCCATGCGCACCGAAACCGAGTGAAACTGATTCAAAAACTGTTTACAACAGATCACCAAACCGCAGGGGCCCAGTCCACCTATCATCTTTGCCTCGTCCCTGATCCCTATCTGGCGCATCTCTATCCTGGTCCTGTACCTACGGGCAAGGTCCCTCACCAAGGCCCTAAAGTCCACCCTTCTGTCGGAGGTGAAGAAGAACATGATTCTCCTTCTGTCTAAAGAGGCCTTCACCTTTACCAACTTCATGGGAAGTTCCCTGTGTTCAATTCTCTCTTTACAGAAGTGAAAGGCCTCTTCCTCTAAAATCTGGTTCTTCTTAAGCTTCTCCTCGTCCTCAGGAGTAGCCTTTCTTAAAACGGGCGTGATCTCCTCTATGGGAATATGCAACTCTTCAGGATCCACCATCCCAGGCCCTTTAACCACAACACCGTACAGCTCACCGATGTAGTCCTCCACCACTACCTCATCGCCCACTTTTAGATCCAAATTGCCCACGGCGTAAAACTTCACGGGCAATCCATCATCCACCTTTACCCAAACAACCTCTATACCTGTACTCACGCCACCCTCATCAATAGATAATCGTAAAGGCTCCTCAGACTCACATTGCTGGAGCTCACCAACTTCTCCACCTCCACCAGTCTCCTGTGCAGCTCCCACAGCTTCCTGGAGCTCCTCTTCAGCAGCAGGCTGTTGAGCCTCTTCCTCAGCAACATCAGAAACAAAAGAAACCTTCTCTGCTCCCTCCAGATCTCCTCTGACATCAGCTTCAACGACGGATCTTTCATAAACCTCTCTACCAGCTCTTCCGCTGCCTTTACCTCTTCTGGAGGAACGTCTATGAACCTTAGAGACCCTATCTCTACGCAAAGCTCCTTTATCCTTTCCGGCACCCTTTTTCTTTCGCATACCTCTTCCACCTCTTCTTTTGTCAGTGGGGTAAACCTTACCATCTGGCACCTTGAAACTATAGTTGAAGGCAACATAGACGGCTCAGATGTTACTAAAATAAAAAGCGTACCCTCAGGGGGCTCCTCAAGGGTTTTCAAAAGGGCATTAGCGGCATGGACATTCATAAGATGGGCGTCATCCACCACCGCAGCCTTTCTCCCTCCCTCCATGGGAGTTGTGTAAGCCCACTCCTTCAAAGCCCTCATCTGCTCTATGGATATGCTCTTTTTCCCAGCTGCAAGGCTCTCAAAACGAAAATCCGGATGCAGAGAGACCCCTTCTTCAGCGCTTCTCAGTATCCTTCTGCAGGTTCTGCACTCTAAACATCCCCCGTTGGTACACAGGAAAAAGGCCGATGCAAGAACGGCCACTCTCCTCTTTCCTATGCCCTCTCTGCCCACAAAGAGAAGGGAATGAGGGTACCTCTCACCCTCCACCAACACCTTTCTCAACCGTTCTATCACTCCTCTATGTCCAACCACAAACTCCATCACTCAGGAGTTATCCTCTCAACGCCCATGTAAGGAATCAGAGCCTCGGGAATAACCACAGAGCCATCCTCCTGCTGATAGTTCTCCAAAATGGCCACCATGGTCCTTCCAACAGCTATGCCCGACCCATTGAGGGTGTGAACAAAGCGACTCTTGCCCCCTCCTTTTGGCTTATACCTTATGTTGGCTCTCCTTGCCTGAAAATCCTCACAGTTGGAGCAGGAAGATATCTCCCTGTAGACGCCTTGGGAGGGTATCCACACCTCAATATCGTAGGTTTTTGTGGCAGAAAAGCCCAAATCTCCCGTACACAGCTCCACCACACGGTAGGGAAGCCCCAATCTCTTAAGCACCTCCTCCGCATCAGCCACCAACTTCTCAAGCTCTTCATACGAGGTCTCCGGCGTTGTGAACTTCACCAACTCCACCTTGCTGAACTGGTGCTGCCTAATGATGCCCCTGACATCCCTGCCGTGGGAGCCTGCTTCACGCCTGAAGCAGGGGGTAAAGGCGGTGTAGTAAAGGGGAAGATCCTCCTCCCTCAGCGTCTCCTCCCTATGCAGATTGACCAGAGGCACCTCAGCGGTGGGTATGAGAAAGAGATCGTCCCTCTCTATCCTGTACAAATCATCCTCAAACTTGGGGAGCTGACCTGTACCAAACATAACCTCCCTTCTCACAAGAGAGGGAGGCCACACCTCTTTGTAGCCATGCTCCTTGGTGTGAAGATCCAGCATGAAGTTTATAAGAGCCCTCTCAAGCCTTGCACCCCATCCCTTCAAAACCACAAAACGAGAACCTGAAAGCTTAGCAGCCCTCTCAAAGTCCATAATCCCCAGCCTTTCACCAATCTCCCAGTGGGGCTTGGGCTCAAAGTCAAACTCTCTGGGTTCTCCCCACTGCCTGACAACTACGTTATCCTCCTCGCTCTCTCCCACAGGCACTGAATCGTGCAC
>JALWBK010000183.1 GCA_027037155.1 bacterium
TCACAGGGGTGAAGGAATCCATCCACGTCTTTCTCGAAAGCTGGTAAAGCCACCAGCCATCGGGATCTACATCGGTCTCCTTCAATAAAGAAGTCTCCTTTAGCTTTTCAGAAATAAGATCCACCATTTTTTGGGCATCCTTTGACACAGCACCAGCCCACACTCCCACATACAGCCATTTACCAGCTCTTTTATAGTAATCAACCGAACCGGTAAATCCGCTTTTCACAAAGAGCGGATACAAAACAGCAGGAAATAAAATCACATCAGGCTTCAGCTTAGATATCAACTTAATGGACCTACCACTTTTGTAAGGGTTTCCGTAATAGCAGAACACCTTCCAGCCTTTGCCATAATCCTCTACCACCGACTCAACATTTCTACACAAGGAACCACCACCATAAGCAAACACCACTTTCTTTGCCCAAATAACCCCCGGCAGAAACAACACAATAAACAATGCACACATTAACCTTTTCATCTTACAGTCCTCCTTACCCCACACACAATCGTTAAGGACAACAGCAATGCAAAGGCAAGTATCGCCCAAGGCACCCCAGAAGATGGTGCCCTCTCCTGCTTCCTGCGCTGTTCCACCAGCTCAAATCCTTTCACTATCTTTCTAACTCCCACAGCTATCTTGCTTAAAAGCCTCTCTCTTCCTTTAACCGCCTGCTTAAGGCTCTGCCCCGTAGCTTTCTCCACCTTTTTAACAAACTCCCTTACAAGCTGTGGCGACATTACTCCGGGAAGGGAGACTATCTGAACTACAAACTGATTTAAGAAAGGATTGTTGCAGGTGTGCTCGCAACAGGCCACACCATTTCTCACCACATCCCTCACATACTCCCTGGCTAAAGTGATCTTCACTTCGTTAGAAGCCTTCCAGTATCCCTTCCTTATAGCCTCCAGCATCCAAGCCACCAGCGATTGGTAAGCCCAGGGGTTATTTCTGGCAAAAAATTCCCGCAATCCCAAACGATACTTGTCTTTCACATATACGTTGTAGGCCTCAAGCCACTGGTAATCCTTAACCGCAAAGGGGGTTGTCACCTGCCAGCCCCAAAGATACTCCACAAACTTCTCCATCTCTCTGGCTCCAGCATATCCCTCCCTCATCATCCCCTTTATCCACTTTGGGTTAAAGTAGCGGGTACGCATCTCTACTGAGAGGGTTTCGGATACATCCTCATCCCAGGCAATTTTCCCGTTGCTTCGCGCCACCTTCACCTCCGGAAAGTGCCCAGAAAGGGCTTTGACGGCAATTGCAACTCCTCCCAAATACTGAAACACATCATCGTTGTCCAAAGCCCTGTAGAGGTTGGAGGATATGGAGTGCACTGCAACATCAACCTCTGCTAAGTTGTGCTCGTAAACCCTGCGCAGGCTCTTTCCCCACACATCCTTCCCGTAGGCGAAGCTCGTCCTGCTCAAAAAGACCGAAGCAACCTGCTCCGAACTGTTCCAAAAGCCGGTATTTGCCGTCATTAGAGAAACACCGGTACCATAATCACCCACCTTTTCAGAAAAAACCCTTGCAAGAGAAAGCTTCTTAGCCTGCTCCTTACTAACCCCCTCTCTTACAAGCGCCTCCTCTATGAGCCTTGCGTTCTCTGAAATGAAATTCTCGGTGTCCCTAAGAAGAGCCGCGCGTCTTATGGCCTCATCCAGCATTTTCAGCTTGTCAGGAAACATATCCCTGTAAAGGCCACTGGCATGAACCACCACATCAATTCTTGGACGTCCCAACCTCTTAGCGGAAATGGGTTCAATCCCCACCACCCTTCCATCCTTATCCCACACCGGCTTCATGCCGATAAGCCACAGTATCTGGGCCTCATTAATCCCCTCGTTCCTTATGGTTTCGGTGGCCCACAGCACCACAGACACTTTCTTTGGCAACTTTTTATGCTTTTTAAGGTAATCAGAAAGCATCTTATCCACCAAACCCTTGGCCAGCCGCCACGCCTGTGGGCTTGGAATCCTCGCAGGGTCAAAGGCGTAGAAGTTGTATCCTGTAGGAACTGCCGATGGATTTACCACTGGATCGTTTCCAGAAGCAGGAGGCACATATCCACCACTTAAGGCTTTAAAAAGGGACTTCATCTCGTTGGGTCCAGAAGCCAAAATTCTTTTCAGGAACCTCTCATCCCCCATAGCCTGGGCCATCCTCTTAGCGTGAGTCCTGTCTGGAGAAACTCCGAAGGTGTGTAGGCCATAAGGAATAAGATCCTCCTTCAACCTCAAGAGGTAGTGTTCAAGCCGCCCAAGGGAATGTTCATCCAATTTTTCTATGTGAAGTTCCTCCAGAAGTTTCATCTTTTTAGCC
This sequence comes from bacterium, assembly GCA_027037155.1. Classification (GTDB taxonomy): domain Bacteria; phylum Thermosulfidibacterota; class Thermosulfidibacteria; order Thermosulfidibacterales; family Thermosulfidibacteraceae; genus Thermosulfidibacter. The sequence goes on from JALWBK010000183.1 coordinate 2,330, forward strand.
AGCCTTTCCACATCCTTTAGCTTTTCCCGGCGCACATCTTTAGAAGAAGCCGTTTCAAACTCACCTATAAGGCGGTAAAGCTTAGCATACTCTTTGTAGAGTCCAGACTTCTCTATTGGAGGGGTAAGGTGATCTATAACAACGGCCCATCCCCTTCTTTTCGCCTGAATAC
>JALWBK010000184.1 GCA_027037155.1 bacterium
TCAAGAGCGTTCCCTTGGCAAACTCTGCTCTGTAAACTGAAAGGCAGTACTCGTAGAGGGCTCCCAAGTACATGCTCCTTATCTGTTCAAGGTAGCTTTGGGTGTCTGTTACTTCAGTTATGGTGGCGAGTCCTTGCTGGTAGCGTCTCTCAATAATGCGAAGCGACTCAAGCGCCTCTTTTACGCTTCCCTTTGTTAACTCCACCCGCTTTCTGGCATTTTCCACATCCTTTAAAGCGGATATCACTTCCAATGCAGTCTCTTTCTCCTTCATTTTGTACTCAAACTCTTCTTTGAGTCTGGCTGCCTTTGCCTTTTTTATTCTGTTTTCGCGGGAGAGACCATCAAAAATGTTCAGCTTCAGCACGCCGCCCACGAGCCAACTGGACTGCTCTCCCTGCAATGGATAGTTGTGTCCATGCCATTTGAAAGAGGAGATGAGGTCAATCTGGGGGAGATAGTCTGCGTAAGCTATCTTCACCTCTTTGTCTTTCATCAGCACTTTGAACCTTTGAGCTTGCAGATCCTTTCTGTTTTTGAGGGCCATTTTCACTGCTTGGGATAGGTTGTAGTTGTAGTGGGAAAGGGTGGCATAAATATCCTCAATGGTTGGATTTACGGGTATAACCTTTGTGGGGCTTTTGCCAAGAAGTATGGATAGACGCCTTCTGGCAATGTCTAAGGCGTTTCTCTCCCGTAAAAGCCTTTCCTGTGCTGCAGTGAGATAGACCTTTGCCTTGAGAACGTCGGATTTGAGGGCCAAACCTGCTTTAAAGCGAGCTCTTGCCTGCTGCAGGTGGTATCTTGCGCTTTTAACTGATTCCTGGGCTGCTTTGACTCTGCTGTTGAGCCATCCTATCTCCATGTAACTTTTAGCAACCTCAAGGGCTATTTTCTCCTTTGTAAGCTCGTGAAGCTTTGTGTAGCTTTTTGCAGCCAGTTTCTTCATTTTTACGGCGTTGATTATGGCGAATCCGTGAAAGAGCGGGTAGCCAAGGTTTACCGATGAGGTGAAATCGGTGACTGCATCGGGATTGTTGAAGCCCTTTAGGTTCATCATATCAGGTCCCACATCTGCCCTGCTCATTTTTGACATCCATACAAAGGGTGGGTTGTTGGAGCGCATTCCTTGGGCTTCAAACCATAGCTTTGGAAAGAGTAGTCCTTTAGTGGCTTTATAGCTGAAGATTTGCTCCTTCTGAAGCCACGAGCTACTTTTGACAACATCGTTGTTTTTTAAGGCTTCTAAAACCAGGTCCTTTAATGTAATTGTCTTTGCATGTGCCGATGAGAGGAATAACAACAGAGTAATAATTATCGTAGAAAACCTTTTCATGACTCACCCCATTTGTGAGTTTGGACTTATACCATTTTTTGCCGGGTGCAGTAAAGACCTTGACTTTTGGCCTTGCTTTGCAGAGCATAAAAAGGATGGGGTGGACAGAGGTTCTTGTAAACTCAAAGGCTCTTGTAAGTAACTTAGAGTCTGTGCGAAAGAGGGTTACGGGTAAGCTCTACGCGGTGGTCAAATCAAATGCGTATGGCCACGGCTTACTACAGTGTTCCAGGCTTTTTGTGGATGAGGGGGCTGACGCCTTGGCCTGTTTCTCCACTATGGAGGCGCTGACGCTTAAGAAAGCAGGCATTGATGTGGAGGTGCTTCTTCTTGGTGGTTTTCTGCCTGGTGAGGAAGGGTATGTGTTTGAAGGAGGATTTACCCCTGTGGTTAGCGACTGGTGGATGCTAAATGCTTTAGAGCGAGAAGGCCAGGCGAGGAAAAAGTCTGTCGGAGTACATGTGAAGCTGGACACAGGTATGGGAAGGCTGGGGTTCGTTCCTGGTCAGTGGGAGAGACTTAAGCAGAGTTTAAAGAAGTATAGATGGGTGCAATGTGTTGGCATTACCAGCCACTTCCCTGTGGCCGATGAGTTTGACGATGAGAGTGTTTCCTTTACTAAAAAGCAGATAGCCGTCTTTAGGGAGGCGGTGGATTTCTTCCGCGATGTTGGAGTGGAGGTGGCACACCTTGCCAACTCGGCGGGAGTCTTCTTCTATCCGGAGGCATCCTTTGATGGTGCCAGGGTTGGAATAGCCCTGTATGGAGGACTGAGGCATCCAGAGTTGCGGCAGGCCATGTCGGTGAGAACAAAGCTTTTGAGTGTGAAGGAGGTGCCTGCTGGGTGGAGCATAAGTTACGGGAGAACCTACGTGACCCCTGCTCCTAAAAGAGTGGGAATTATCCCCTGTGGTTATGCCACGGGGTTCTTGCGCAGCCTCTCCCACAAGGCTCAGGTGCTTGTCAACGGGAAGAGGGCTTCTGTGCTTGGCAGGGTATGCATGGATCTTACCGTCATAGACCTTGACGGTGTGGAGGCAAAAGAGGGTGATTGGGTGTATCTTTTGGGAGGAGAGCCTAATGCGATCTCTGTGTTTGAGTGTGCCGAGTGGATGGGGACTATCACCTATGCGGTCTT
>JALWBK010000185.1 GCA_027037155.1 bacterium
AGTAAGTGCTAATATGGGAGATGTGAGTGGAGATGGGGCTGAGGGTAGGGTTGTTTTAATTTTTGGAGTTTACAGTGATGATGAAATCCAAAATTTTGAAAATAGTGGAACTATTTCAGTAAGTGCTGTTGGAGGAAATAATGTTAGTATGAATGATATCAGTGCTATTTGGGTTGAGGGTAAAAGTAGTCTTATCAATACTGGTAATGTACTAACCACTGTAAAGGTTGGTGCTAATTCTGCAGTTTCTGATGTATCTGGCATATTCCTTGATGATGCTGATGACTCTATAATCAACAACACCGGCTTGATATATGTTGGTGTAGATCCTTTTGCAGTTGTGGGTCCTGTAACTGTAGTTGACCGTGTAGCTGGCATATTTGTTAGTGATTCAGATAACGTAACCATTTACAGCCCTGGTAGAATTCACCTGTACACAGATGTACCAGATGCTAACCTAAGAACTCTCTGGCTCTCCAGCTCTGCAGTGACCTTTGACAGGGCATTTGGTATTGCCTTTGGCGATCCTGGTATTACAAAAAGGCCCATATACCTTGAAGGTGGCAGTTTGCTAAACCTCAATGGTTCTACTTTAGTGGCGTATGCGGGAAGAGATTTGAGATTCAACAGGCCTTATTATCTCATAGAACGAGACAACGCTACCTCTGATGAGGTTACAGGTCGTTTCGGTGGCCTTAAGAAAGGTTCAAGAAATCCTGACCTTACAGTTAGCTGGTTTGGGCCTGCCAGGGGAGAAGACGATCCTGAAGGAGTAGCTGTGGTATGGAACTATAACCCCAAAGAATCTTCTGCCGACGCTTCTGTGCACGCAGCCTTTGCCGTGATGCAGAACATAAGGGGTCTTCTGACAACTCATTTGATGTACAAAAAACTCACGTGGTGGCTTTCCCAGAAGGATAGCAAAGTTCTGCTTGCGGACAGCGGACAGATCAAGAGTGATGTTGGGGCGGGAGTGGGTATTGTTGGCAAGAGAGCAAAGACAGGTGCATTCTTTATGCCCGTTTACACCGATGTTGAGGCAGACGATATAGGATACGATGCACATGCTCATGGATTCATAATGGGACTTGAGAGAGAAATTTATAACAGCTTAGTTGCAGGTGTATTTGGTGGAATCTCCAGAAGTGAGGTTAAATTCAACGAGTACGAAAGTGGTGGCATAGAAGATGATCAAGACATATACCATCTTGGAGTTTATGCTAATTATGGCTATGGGAGATGGTACGGAAGTCTCGTACTGATGGGTTATGCTGTGCAGCATGATTATGTAGGAAGGACTGGTCCTGAGTTTGAGATGAAGGAAACTGCTGATTACTGGAGTCACGGATTGGAGAGTGAGTTCGTTGTGGGATACGGTTTTGGAAACATGAAGAGCTGGATGGTAATGCCTGAGCTTGGGATAGGGTACAGCTACTGGAGAGTAAGTGACTTCAAGACTGACGCTGAGTACAGCGCCTGGGATAAGTACTATGAAGGCGAGGACGACAGTTACTTCAGGAGTATAGTGGGGCTTACGGGAGTAAAGAGATGGCTCGCTAAGGACGTAAAGGTAGATCTTCTTGCATCGGTTAGGTGGGAGCAGGCATTGGGAGACAATGACATATCCATAACACAGAGTTTGGACAAACTTGGGTCTTCGAAGAGAGAAGTTGAAGAAGAGATAGGCGACACAAGTATAATAGGAAGAGTGGGGCTGAGCCTGACCTTTAAGGAAAGGCTTAAGCTAAACATTACTTTCAGGAGCGAGTTTAACGAGGATTACACTGTGTACTCAGGAAGGGCGAGCATAGGCATATCCTTCTAATTGGGCTGATAGCTGAAACACGAGAGATTAAAGCTGGTCCCCTCCACGGGACCAGCTTTTTATTTTGGAGTTGAAAGAGTTCCCGAACACTTTCCCAATTTGACAATCTTGGGGAATTTATTAAAACAAGTTAGCTATGGAGATGACATGAGCATTGACGTGGTCCCCCAAATTTCGGACCAGGTATAAAATTCACTACAACACCATAGGAGGGGACCACCATGGGAAGGAAAAGGAAGTACAGCGCTGAATTCAAAGCAAGAGTAGCTATTGAGGCCATCAAAGAGGAAAGAACCATCAATGAGATCGCTTCCCGATATGGGATACATCCTCAGCTGGTCAGATCCTGGAAAAGAGAATTTCTACAAAATGCATCCAAGGTATTTGAAACCAAAGAGGAGACACAGCGACTCAAGAGGGAGCTTGAAAAGGCCTACAGGAAGATAGGGGAACTGGAGGTGGAAAGGGATTTTTTATCCGATGTGCTGAAGATGGCTTAGACAAGAAGGGAAGGCAGTTTATGGCAAGAAAGATGACGGTTAAGCACAACATAAGTTTGAGGAAGGCTGCGAGGCTTTTATCCGTCAGCAGATCTTCCCTTTACTACAAGGCTAAGGGAGAAAAGGAAGAGAACATCAACCTAATGG
>JALWBK010000186.1 GCA_027037155.1 bacterium
CTTTTCAAGCTTCTCAGGCGTGAAGAGAAAATACCTGCCGTACTTCACTATAAAGGATCTGCCTAAAAACATGGCAAGGTAGTAATTAAAGAGCGCCCCTGCAAGGCTTCCTGCCGTTCCCGAAGCAATGGCAAGGGCAAGGCTCATCTTCCCCTTAGAGGCCAAGTATCCCGCCGGAGGCATAACCACCTCGCTGGGGAAAGGAAAAAAGGAAGACTCTAAGAACATCAGGAAAAATATACCTGTGTATCCAAGTCCACCAACGGTGTTTACTATCCAAAGGGCTATTTCCTTCATTGCCGCTTTGGGATATAGTTTTCACGAGATAAAATCAAGCGGAGGTGCTTGCGTTGCTCATAGCTAAATTCCAGAGCGAGGGCAAAACCCTGACAGGTGTAGTGGAAAACGACAGGATCTTCTGTCCAGAAACCGGAGAAGTTTACAGCCTCAATGAGGTAAAGCTGCTTGCCCCGTCAAAGCCCAGTAAGATAGTAGCTGTGGCCCTCAACTACAAAGAGCACGCCAAGGAGATGGGAAAGCCCCTGCCCGATGAACCCCTCATCTTCATCAAACCCAACACCGCCGTAATCAACCCCTACGAGGAGATCATACTGCCCCCTTCCTCCAAAAGGGTGGACTACGAAGGGGAGCTGGCTGTGGTTATTGGGAAAACCGCCAAGAATGTAACCCCAGAGGAAGCACCTGGTTACATCCTTGGCTACACCTGCTTTAACGATGTCACCGCCAGGGACCTGCAGAAGAAAGACACCCTCTTTGCAAGGGCAAAGGGCTTTGACACCTTCGCACCTTTTGGACCCTGGATAAGAACGGACTTAGACCCCACCAACCTCACCATCACCACCCGTCTCAATGGCAAAATCGCTCAGCAGGGAAGCACCTCTGACATGATATTCAACGTCTTTCAGTTGGTAAGCTTCATATCCCAGATCATGACGCTACTTCCGGGAGACGTTATCGCCACAGGCACGCCCCCTGGCGTAGGACCGCTCTCCCCAGGAGATACGGTGGAAGTAGAGATAGAAGGAATAGGCACACTCACCAACACGGTGAGGTAGCATGTACAAAACGGTACTCATAACAGCCGTTGTACTCTACGCCTTTTCCACCCTTCACTACCTCGTCTACATCGTGTACCGCAACGAAAAGGTCCAGAAGATGTGCAGAATCACCTTCTCCATTGCTGTAGTGCTACACTTAGTAGCAGTGCTGGTAAGATGGAAAGAAGCAGGCCATTTCCCCGTCACCACCCTTCACGAGTCCCTCTCCTTCTACTCCCTTCTGATCGCCGCAGGCTATGCCCTATTAGAGGTGAAGTTCAACCTGCCAGTGGTGGGAGCTTTCCTCTCACCACTCAACCTCATTTTCCTCTTAGCTGCATTGGCGAGCTTACAGAGCCCCAGACCTCTACCCCCTGCTCTGAGAAGTCCCTGGCTTCACATCCACGGCATTACCTCCTTCGCAGGAGAGGCAGCCTTCACCCTCTCCTTCATCCTTAGCGTCATCTACCTGCTTCAGGAGAGAGAGATTAAGAAGAAAAAGATGGGCTTCTTTTTTAGAAGGTTACCACCTTTAAACAAGTTAGACGAGATAAACTACAAGATCCTCACCATCGGCTTTCCACTGCTCACCATCGGCATCATAACGGGAGCTGTGTGGGCAAACACCGCCTGGGGCTCCTACTGGAGCTGGGACCCAAAGGAGACGTGGTCCCTCATCACCTGGCTGGTGTACGCAGGCATTTTGCACTCCCGCCTCACCGCAGGCTGGAGAGGCAGAAGGGCCGCAATCCTCTGCATAGTAGGCTACGCGTGCGCCCTCTTTACCTTTTTGGGGGTGAACCTGTTGCTCCCAGGACTCCATTCCTATAGCAGTATGTGAACCATGGACATCTACGCAGTGGGCATAAACCACAAGACGGGACCTGTTGAGATAAGGGAACGCCTGGCGCTAACCGAAGAGGAGAGCGAGAAGCTCAAGGAGCTCATATCCTTTCACATAAGGGAGCTATCCTTTCTCTCTACCTGCAACAGAGTAGAGTTCTACTTTTTAGGAGACGAGGAAGGAATACAGGAAATTCTCGCCTTTTTGGAAAGGATTAAAGATATAGACAGCGAGACCATAAAAAAATACCTTTTCACTCTCAAAGGGAGGGAAGCGGTAAAGCATATCTTTCGCGTTGCCTCCAGCCTTGACTCCATGGTACTGGGAGAGCCCCAGATCGTGGGGCAGTTCAAGGATGCCTTTGAAAAATCAGCCCAACTTGGAATCACGGGCAGCATCTTAAATAACCTCCTCTCCAAGGCACTCACCACCTCCAAAAGGGTCCGCACCAGAACCGGCATAGGAGAAAGCGCCGTATCCGTCAGCTACGCCGCTGTAGAGCTGGCACAGAAAATCTTTGGCGAGCTCTCCCAGTGCACCTCCTGCCTCATTGGAGCCGGTGAA
>JALWBK010000187.1 GCA_027037155.1 bacterium
GATGAGGGAGTTTCCCAAGGTATACAATCCTAAGGACGTAGAGCCCAAATGGCATAAGCTGTGGATTGAAAAGAGACTCTTTCACGCAGATGAAAAGGATACATCGCGCCCCACCTATTCCATAGTTATCCCACCACCCAATGTAACCGGTTCCCTTCACATGGGACATGCTCTGAATGCCACCCTTCAGGACATCCTCTGTCGTTGGAAGAGAATGCAGGGGTACAATGTACTCTGGATGCCGGGAACGGACCACGCCGGTATAGCCACTCAAACGGTGGTGGAAAGGGAGCTGGCAAAGGAAGGGAAAACTCGCTGGGAGCTTGGAAGGGAGAAGTTCATTGAAAGGGTGTGGAAGTGGAAGGAGAAGTACGGCAACTACATAGTGGAACAGCTCAAAAGGCTCGGATGCTCCTGTGATTGGGACAGGCTCAGGTTTACCATGGACGAAGGTTTCTCAAGGGCCGTTAGAGAGGTGTTTGTACGGCTTTACGAGGAAGGGCTCATCTACAAAGGCAAGTACATAGTCAACTGGTGTCCAAGGTGTCACACCGCCCTTTCTGACCTTGAGGTGGAGTACGAAGAACAGGACGGCAACCTGTGGTACATAAAGTACCCACTGGAAGACGGCTCTGGCTACATAACCGTTGCCACCACCAGACCCGAGACCATGCTTGGCGACACAGCCGTTGCAGTCAACCCTGAAGACGAGAGATACAAAGACTTCATTGGCAAAAACGTGATACTTCCTCTGGTAAACAGAAAGATCCCTGTTATTGCAGACCCGTACGTGGATCCTGAGTTTGGAACGGGAGCGCTGAAGATAACCCCAGCCCATGACCCCAACGACTTTGAGATAGGAAAGAGGTTCAACCTGGATGTTATATGTGTGATGAACACCGACGGAACCATGAATGAGCTTGCCGGAAAGTACGCAGGTATGGACAGGTACGAGGCAAGGAAGGCCATTGTTGAAGACCTCAAACAGCTCGGTCTGTTAGAGAAGATAGAACCTTACAGACACTCGGTGGGACATTGCTATCGCTGTAATACGGTTATAGAACCCTACGTCTCCACACAGTGGTTTGTGAAGACAAAACCGTTAGCTGAACCGGCCATAAAGGCCGTTGAAGAAGGAAAGACCAGGATCATCCCCGAAAGGTGGATCAAGGTTTACTTTGAGTGGATGCGAAACATCAGAGACTGGTGCATCTCCAGACAGATATGGTGGGGACACAGAATCCCCGCGTGGTACTGTGATGAATGCGGCAAAATTTCTGTAAGCAGGGAAGACATTGACAGGTGTTTACACTGTGGAAGCAGCAACATACGGCAGGACGAAGATGTGCTTGACACCTGGTTCTCCTCTGCCCTCTGGCCCTTTGGCACCATGGGCTGGCCCGATAAGACCGAACTGCTGGAGAAGTTCTACCCTACTAGCTGTCTGGTGACGGGCTTTGACATCCTCTTCTTCTGGGTAGCGCGAATGATGATGATGGGTATTAAGTTCATGGGGGATGTGCCCTTTAAGGACGTGTACATACACGCCCTCATCAGAGACGAAAAGGGCCAAAAGATGTCAAAGACCAGAGGCAACGTCATTGATCCTCTTGAAATGATGGAAAAGTACGGCACAGACGCCCTTAGATTCACACTTGCCATACTGGCTGCCCAAGGCAGAGACATCAGGCTCTCCGAAAAGCGCATTGAAGCTTACAGGAACTTTGTCAACAAGATATGGAACGCCTCAAGATTCGTCTTCATGAACCTGGACGGGTTCAAGAAGGTAGATCTCTCATCAAGGGAACTCTCCCTTGCAGACAGATGGATTCTCAGCAGGTTCAGCAAGACTATTGAGAAAGCCTCCCAGGCTTTGAACGAGTACGAGTTTGATGAATACGCCACGGCCATCTACAACTTCACCTGGCACGAGCTGTGCGACTGGTACATAGAGATAGCCAAGAAGGACCTGTACGGCAATAACGAAGAAAGAAAGCTTACCGTGCAGAACATACTGGTCAAGGTGTTTGACGGACTCTTGAGGCTTGCCCATCCCGTGATGCCCTTTATCACTGAGGAAATCTGGCAAAAGTTGCCCACATCCGACAGAGAAAGCATTCTGCTTTCAAGCTTTCCAGAGCCTGAACCAGAGCTTTTGGATGAAGAGGCAGAAAAGAGTATGCAGTTTTTGATGGAGGTGATAACCGCTATAAGAAACATAAAGGCGAGCATGAACATTCCTCTCACCAAAAAGATCACTGCCCTTGCCAAAGCAGAAGGTACAGAGCTCTCTCTGCTGAAGGAGTACCCTGACTACATTACCACCCTTTCCTTCCTCGAAAGCTTCTCTGCAGACGCCTCCACCGAAAGACCTCCTCAGTCTGCAGTGAGGGTGGTTGGAAAGACAGAGATTTACGTGCCACTGGGCGATATAATAGACTTTGACAAAGAGGGGGAGAGGCTGGAAAGAGAACTCAAGAAAGTGGAAAAGGAGCTTGAAAGGGTTAGGAAGAAGCTCTCCAACAAGAATTTCTTAGAAAAGGCACCGGCGGAAGTGGTTGAGAAGGAAAGGAACATAGAGAAAGAGCTTCTGGAAAGAAAGGCCCGCATTGAAGAGGCTCTCAAGAGCATTGAGCAGTAATGCAAACCAGTGGGGGTACAGCAATCACTCCCTCTACAGGTTGCTGTATCCCCTTTCTCTACTGTATGGAAGTGCCGTTTACCTCAGAAATCTGCTTTACGACACTAACAGACTCAAGAGAGTAAAACTTCCTCCGCCAACCATAGCTGTGGGCAACATCACCCTTGGCGGAACAGGGAAAACCCCTTTCGTAATAGCCCTGTGCAGGTACTACATAGAGAAAGGTTACACCCCTTGTGTGCTCTCAAGAGGATACAGGCGCACCTCCAAGGGAGAGCTTTTGGTATGTGACGGCTCCCAGATACTTGCAAGTCCCCACGAAGCGGGCGACGAGCCTTATCTCATAGCGGTAAAGACAAAAGCCATCGTCGCCGTTGGCAAGGACAGAGCCAATACCTACCGCCTCGTTGAGCATCTCAAGCCCGACGTGGTTATATTGGACGATGCATTCCAGCACAGAAGGGTGGAAAGGGACGTAAACTTCTGCTTGATTGACGGAACCCGCTGCTTTGGAAACGGACTGCTCTTTCCTGCAGGCCCCTTAAGAGAACCTCTCTCGTCCCTAAAAAGAGCCTCTGCACTGGTGATAACAAAGGCAGAGAGCCTTAAGTGCATGGAAAATGTACCAAAAGTTCTAAGCAAAATACCTGTGTTCAGGTTCACGCCAGAAACAGAGATGACGCCCGTAAACACAAAAGGCACACCTGTTCAGGCAACGCTTATAAGTGCCATTGCAAATCCCTACCCGCTTATTGAAGATGTGAAAAGAAGGGGCATAGCCTTGAAAAAGGTGCTTATCCTCCCAGACCACCATCATTACACAGAGAAGGACTTCAAAAACACCACCGACGAAATCATAACTACCGAAAAGGATCTTGTAAAATTTCCCGAATCCATTAAAAAGAGCAAGAGCATCTGGGTGGTGTCTATAAAGGAAGAGCTACCCGAGAACATCAAAAGCTTTTTGGAAGCTGCATGTCCCTTAAGAAAGAAGAGCTTTTCAACAAATTGAAGAAAAGGACCTCTTTTGTTTTCAAGGTGCTATCTACCGTCTTTGCGGTGATCATGCTAAGCACAGTCTTTAATCTACAGATAATAAAGGGAAAATACTTTTACGAGCGCTCCAACAAAAACAGAATAAGAACCTACATCGTGTATCCTCAAAGGGGAGATATCCTTGACAGAGACGGAAACAAGCTTGCAACAACAAAGCCCTCCTTTGACCTCTTTTTGATACCCTACTACTTCTTCCACAACTACAAAGGAAAAATAGAAAACCACCCCACTTTCAAATTCTTAGTGAACAAGCTACATGTTGACCCAAATGAGCTAAAGGAAAAGCTCACAAAGTATAAGAAAAGGCCCTTTGACCAACTTCTGGTCAAAAAGGATCTGAGCGAAAAAGAGATGGCTCTGGTCAACTCCATGGAGTGGAAGCTGCCAGGCGTGTACATAGACGCATCCTGGACGAGAAGATACCCATACGGCAAGACCTTCGCCCATGTGGTGGGATACGTAGGTGAAGCAACCGAACAAGATGTGTCAAGTGGCGAGAGGTACGCCGGCGAGTTTGTTGGTAAAACGGGACTGGAAAAGTCGTATGACGACCAGCTCAGAGGAATAGGCGGCTGGGAGATGTGGGAAGTCGACGCCAGAGGACACCGTATCAGGATGATAGAAAAGTCTATACCCATTAGAGGTAAAGACTTAGTAACCACCTTAGTGCTTCCCGTTCAGAAGAAGGCAGAAGAGCTCCTAAAAGGAGAGGCAGGAGCAGTGGTGGCTTTAGATCCCAACACCGGGGAAGTGTTAGCTCTTTACAGCTCCCCCTCCTTCAACCCCAACCTCTTCCCCAAAGGGATCCCCACGAAGGACTGGAAAAGACTCAATGAAGATCCTCTCGATCCTCTAAACAACCGAGCCATAGCAGGAGTCTATCCACCTGGCTCTGTCTTCAAGCTTGTGGTGGCTTCTGCGGGACTTGCCGAAGGAAAGATCAGCCTTGCCACCAAGGTAAACTGTCCAGGCGGGCTTAAGTTTGGAAACAAGTTCTACCGCTGCTGGAAAAAGTACGGACACGGGTGGGTCGACGTTGAAAGGGCCATAGCAGAATCCTGCGACACCTTTTTCTACCAGCTCGGCTTAAAGTTGGGTAATGCCCTCATAAGCAAGTACGCCAAGCTCTTTGGTCTTGGGAGAAAGACGGGAATAGACATACCGGGGGAAAAGAGAGGACTGGTTCCCACCAAGGAATGGAAAAAAAGGGCCCTAAAAAAACCGTGGTATCCCGGAGAAACCTTAAGCTACGCTATAGGACAGGGATACCTGTTGGTAACACCCATACAACTGGCGGTGGTGGCCTCTGCCTTTGCAAACGGCGGCTACCTGGTCAAGCCCCATTTAAACTACTACGAGAAACCGGTAAAAAGAAAAATTCCCGTGCCGGAATGGGTGATAAAGGTGGTTAGAAAGGCTATGTTAAAAGTGGTTGAAAGTAAAAAGGGCACAGCCCATTGGACTGCCCGTATAAAAGGCGTAAAGATAGCGGGAAAGACTGGAACCGCACAGGTGGTATCAAGCGAAGTGGAGGAAAAGTATAAGAAGGGACACAAGATCACCGTTAAAAAGTACTCAGAACACGCGTGGTTTGTTGCCTTTGCACCCTACGAGAAGCCTGTGATAGCGGTGGCGGTAGTGGTAGAACACGGAGGGCATGGTTCCTCCGCCGCAGCTCCCATCGCCAGAGAGATCATAAAAGAGTACCTCATGTACAAGGGCATACTGAAACATGGGTAAAAGCCGCAGGATAGACCTTGGAATAATGGCGATCTTTATGGTCATCTCCCTCTTAGGACTTTTTACCCTCGCAGGCATGGGAGAAACCTTTTACTTTAAAAGGCAAATTCTCTGGCATGTAATAGGCATCGTAGCGTTTTTGGTGATACTTCGCTTTGTTGAGGCAAGAACCCTGCGAGAATGGACCGCCACCTTATACATTGCAACCTTTATACTATTGGTAGCCGTCCTCGTGGCAGGAAAGTCCTCCAAAGGCGCCCAGAGATGGCTGAGCCTTGGATTTTTCAGGATGCAGCCCTCAGAGTTTGCCAAAATCTCCTTTGCTCTGGCAATGGCACAAGTCTTCAACTGGTTTACCGACAACAACAGGCTGCCACTCGGTGTAACTGAGGTGGCTATAGTAGGATTAGTGGCAATGCCCGTATTTCTCGCCGTCTTAGTACAACCAGATCTTGGCACAGCCTTCATCTTCATACTCATGGCTTTTACAGCCTGTCTGGTGGCGGGATTAAGGAGAAGGGTAATTGTCCTTCTACTGATATTAGGCATCACCGTCAGCTACCTCGGCTGGACCCACGTGTTGAAAGAATACCAGAAGAACCGCATAAGGGCCTTTCTAAACCCCAAAAAGTACCGAACCACCATTGGATACCACGTCATCCAGTCCACGATAGCCATTGGCTCAGGCCGACTGACGGGCAAGGGCTTCAAAAAGGCTACCCAGACCAAGTTGGGCTTCACCCCAGAAAAGCACACGGACTTCATATTCTCCAGCTACGCAGAAACCACAGGATTTATAGGAAGCGCACTACTGATTTTGCTTTACACTTTTTTCTTCACAAAGATTGGTGAGCTGGCCTCCAAAGCACCCAATCCCTTCTCCATGTACGGCATCATTGAGCTGGGTTCTATCTTCTTCTGGCACGCATTCATTAATTTGGGAATGACCATGGGAATACTACCGGTGGTGGGAGTGCCCCTGCCGCTAATGAGCTACGGAGGCTCAGCAACACTGGCCTCGTACATAGCCGTTGCTTGTATAATCATCCTGTCAAGGGAGTGAAAGATGAAGGTTGTTCTCGTTTCCACATCCCCAAGAAGAAGAGAGCTTTTGAAAAAGATCATACCTGTATTTGAGGTGCTCGCACCCCGATGTTCAGAAACGCTTATAGAGGGGGTTTCCCCTGAAGAGACGGCCAAAGCCTTGGCCATGGCAAAGTTCAGATCTGTGGAGAAAGAACCCGATACTATCTATATAGCCGCTGACACAGTGGTGGAGATAGATGGAAGGATCTTAGGAAAACCAAAAGACGAAGAAGATGCTATAAGAATGCTGACAGATCTATCGAGAAGATGGCACAGGGTACACACTGGCGTGGTGGTGGGCACCAAAGAGAGCAGCGTTTACGGCGTAAAAACCACAGAGGTAAAGTTCATGGAGCTTAGCCAAAGAGAGATTGAACTGTACGTTAAGACCAACAAGCCGCTGGATAAGGCAGGAGCCTATGGCATTCAGGATCATGCAGAGATCTTTGTAGAGGAAATCAGAGGCTCTTACAGCAACGTGGTGGGACTGCCGTTGAACCTGACCTATAAGCTGCTCAAGCAAATGGGATACAGGCCAACAAGGTGGTTGCCTCTGAAGGATGTGGCAAGCATAGTGCGAAGCAAAAACGCAGGACCTTTTGAGGTGACCTTTGATATAATGTTTTCAGACAAGGAAAGTTACGAGAAGTTCAAAAAAGGTAGCTACCTAACCAAAGAGCTCTTTGCAAAGCTTTACGGTTACTCCGAAGATGAGATTCTGGTGTTTGAGTACTTTGACCAGGCACTGGCGCTGAAAATAACCGCAAAAAGGAAGATCCCTTCAGGAAGCGTCGGAGATGAAGATGTTTACGCAGCACAGCAACACGTTCCACTCATGAATCTTATGATACCGTGGGATTGAAGAATGGATGTGGACACGATCTTACTCAACCTAGCAAAGTATAAAATTAGCTGGAGTGCGTTTCACAAGATAGCAAAGCACGTAAAGGATCTAACCTCCTTGGCAGAAAACCCCTCTATCGCGGAAGAGATCCCTGGACTTCACCCCAAAACCGCCCAAAAAATCTCTCGCATAAAGTGGGACGAGAACGCAAAAAATACGCTTGAATCAAAAGGCATAAATTACACAACTATCTTTTCAAAAGACTATCCTCAAAGGCTTTTAGCGTTACCCCACCCACCCTACGTGCTCTTCTTCATAGGAGATCTAAAAGTCCTTAAAGGCAAAACAGTGTCCATCGTAGGAAGCAGAAAGTCCACACTAAAGGGAAGAGAAATCGCCTTTAAGATAGCCAAAGAAAAGGCATCCAAAGGTTACGTTGTAATAAGTGGACTTGCCCTTGGAATTGACACCCACGCACACCGAGGAGCACTGGAAACTGGTACCACCTGCGCCGTTCTTGGCTCTTCCTTAGACTACGTATATCCACGGGAAAACGAAGGGCTTTTTAGGAAAATAATTAGACAAGGAGTTGTTGTCTCTACCTACTTTCCCAGCACAAAACCCGAAAAGTACCACTTTCCAGAGAGAAACAGCATCATTGCAGCTCTCTCCGATGAGGTGATAGTGGTTGAAGCAGGGGAAAAAAGCGGGGCCCTTATCACAGCCCAATGGGCCATAAAACTTAACAAAGCGCTGTAC
>JALWBK010000188.1 GCA_027037155.1 bacterium
ACTTTTTCATGTCTACCCTCCATTTAGAACTTTTTCGTCAGAATTAAGAACTCTGTTAGAACTTGTCAAGAGCTACCACGATATAACAGTGTTTGCTCCCATGCATTCTGATTGAGCTTTGCCAATCCCTTGCCTCTCGTGTTATCACTTGTGATGTGCGAGAGTTGAATTGGGAGGGCTTTGCTGCTATTGTGCCGCCTTGAAAACGGGAGGGAGGAGCTATGCCCAGACGCACAGACATCAAGAAGATACTCATAATAGGTTCAGGCCCTATAGTAATTGGTCAGGCTTGTGAGTTTGACTACTCTGGAACCCAGGCCTGTAAGGTTTTGAAGCAGGAGGGTTTTGAGGTCGTTTTGGTCAACAGCAACCCTGCCACCATCATGACCGATCCTGAGATGGCTGATAGAACTTATGTGGAGCCCCTTACTGCAGAGGTGCTGGAGAAGATAATAGCCAAAGAGAGGCCCGATGCACTTCTTCCCACCTTGGGTGGGCAGACGGCTCTTAATCTTGCTGTGGAGCTGGGGGAGACTGGTGTTCTTGATAGATACGGAGTGGAGCTCATAGGTGCAAAGTTGGATGCTATTAAAAAGGCTGAGGACAGAGAGCTTTTCAAGAAGGCTATGAGTAACATTGGGCTTGAGATTCCCAAGAGTGCGTATGTAAAGAGTCTTGAGGAGGCCAAACAGGTCATAAAAGACATAGGCTTTCCTGTTATAATAAGGCCCTCCTTTACCCTTGGGGGCACAGGGGGTTCTGTGGCTTACAACATGGAGGAGTATGTAGAGGCTGTGGAGTGGGGATTGAACGCCTCTCCGTTTCACGAGGTGCTTGTGGAGGAGTCGGTCCTTGGTTGGAAGGAGTTTGAGCTTGAGGTGATGAGGGATCTTGCGGACAACGTTGTGATTATCTGTTCCATAGAGAACTTTGATCCCATGGGAATACATACTGGCGATTCCATTACCGTAGCGCCCATCCAGACCCTTACCGATAAAGAGTATCAGATGATGAGGGATGCTGCCATAGCCATCATCAGGGAGATAGGCGTTGAGACGGGTGGTTCTAACATACAGTTTGCCGTCAACCCAGAGGACGGGCGCATGGTTGTGATAGAGATGAATCCCAGGGTTTCAAGATCCTCTGCATTGGCTTCTAAGGCGACGGGTTTTCCCATTGCTAAGATAGCCGCAAAGCTTGCTGTGGGATATACCTTGGACGAGATACCCAACGATATAACCAAAAAGACCCCTGCGTGTTTTGAGCCAACCATTGACTACTGCGTGGTAAAGATTCCCAGGTTCACCTTTGAGAAGTTTCCCGAGGCAGATCCCCTTCTCACCACCCAGATGAAATCCGTTGGTGAAGTGATGGCCATAGGTAGGACATTTAAAGAGGCTGTTCACAAGGCCATAAGATCCCTTGAGATAGACAGGTACGGCTTTGTTGTTGAGAAGGAGGCTCTCAAGGAGGACGGCTCTTGGGATCTGGAGAAGATAGAGTACAACCTGAAGCATCCCACTTGGAACCGTCTGTGGTACATTGCCTGTGCCTTCAGGGCTGGCATGAGCCTTGAGGACGTGCATCGGTACACCAAGATAGATCCGTGGTTCCTGTATCAGATAAAGGAGATAGTTGAGGAGGAGAAGCGCATAAAGAGCGTGAGCTTTGTCCAAGTAGATGCGGCGTACCTCAGGAAGTTGAAGGAGATGGGATTTTCAGACAGGTACCTTGCGGACATCTGGGGTGTTAGCGAGAAGGATGTTAGGGGCAAGCGTTTAGCAAATGGTATAAAGCCCGTTTACAAGAGTGTTGATACCTGTGCAGCGGAGTTTGAGGCCTATACTCCGTATTTTTACTCTACCTATGAAAGGGAGAATGAGCTTCCCGAAGCCAAAAAAGAGAGGGTCATCATATTAGGTGGTGGTCCCAACAGAATAGGGCAGGGTATAGAGTTTGACTACTGCTGCGTCCATTCGGTCTTTGCCATAAAGGAGATGGGATATGAGGCCGTGATGGTCAACTGTAATCCGGAAACAGTCTCCACCGATTACGATACCTCAGATGTGCTCTTTTTTGAGCCACTCACCTTTGAAGATGTTATGAGCATTATTGATTACGTAAATCCCAAAGGGGTAATTCTACAGTTTGGGGGTCAGACTCCTTTGAAGCTTGCCACCCTTCTTGAGAAGGAGGGTGTGCCGATATTGGGCACTTCTCCTGACAGCATTGACAGGGCTGAGGATAGGGAGAGGTTTAGAGCACTACTCCATAAGCTCGGCTTGAAACAGCCTCCCAACGGAACCGCTACCTCGGTAGAGGAGGCGGTAAGGATAGCTTCCAAGATCGGGTATCCCGTGCTGGTGAGGCCCTCATATGTGCTGGGTGGGAGGGCCATGGAGATTGTCTATAACGAGGAGGAGTTGAGGTACTATATGAGCCACGCTGTGGAGGCCTCTTACGAGCATCCCGTTCTCATAGACAAGTTCTTGGAGGATGCAGTGGAGGTGGATGTTGATGCAGTGGCTGACGGCGAAGAGGTCTTTGTGGCTGGAATTATGGAGCATATAGAAGAAGCAGGTGTTCACTCTGGCGATTCGGCCTGCTCTCTGCCGCCGTTTTCTTTATCTGATGAGATAGTTGAAGAGCTCAAAGAGCAAACGAGACAGCTTGCTTTGGAGCTTAACGTTGTGGGTCTTATTAACATACAGTATGCCATAAAGAACGGCGAGATTTATGTTTTGGAGGTGAATCCCAGGGCTTCAAGAACAGTACCCTTTGTGAGTAAGGTGATTGGTATTCCCCTGGCAAAGGTTGCTACTAAGATAATGCTGGGTAAAAGGCTCAAGGACTTTGGTCTCCCTAAGGAGTTGAACCTGAAGCATGTGGGTGTGAAGGAAGCGGTCTTTCCCTTCATCAAGTTCCCTGGCGTTGATGTGGTTTTGGGCCCGGAGATGAAAAGCACCGGTGAGGTGATGGGCATAGACAGGGAGTTTCCCATTGCCTACTTTAAGGCACAGGAAGCGGCAGGAAACTCACTGCCTCTTGAAGGATGCGTCTTTGTAAGTGTCAAAGACAGGGATAAGCCCCAGGTGGTGGAGGTGGTTAGAAAGCTGAAGGAGCTTGGATTCAGGGTGGTGGCAACCCGAGGCACGGCGGCGTTCCTAAAGGAGAGAGGAGTGAACGTTGAGGTTGTCAACAAGGTTTACGAGGGAAGGCCCAATATCGTGGATCACATGAAAAACGGTGAAATTCACATGGTCATAAACACCACCTACGGTGGAAAGGCGAGAAAGGATTCGTACATCATAAGACGAACGGCTCTCAACTATGGCATTCCTTACTTTACCACCATAGCGGGAGCGATCGCCGCAGTTAAGGGTATAGAGGCAAGAATTAAAGGCGATATCACCGTAAATCCACTTCAAGAGTACCACGGGGAGGTGGTTTGAAGGAGTGAAAAAGGTCCTGGTGGTGGATGATGATCCGAGGATGCAGGAGGCTCTGAGGGAGGTCCTTTCCAGGAAGTACGCTGTCTTTATCGCACCTGATGGCATTTCAGGCCTTGATATACTGAAGAAGTCCAGTTTTGACGTGGTGATTACCGACCTAAAGATGCCTGGAATGAGCGGGCTTGAGTTCTTCAAGAAGGCAAAGAGGTACACTAATGCGCCTTTTATTTTTATCACTGCTTACGGGACGGTGCCCACTGCCGTTGAGGCTATGAAGGAAGGAGCCTTTGACTTTATACTCAAGCCCTTCCCCGTTGAGTTGGTGGAGAGCGTTGTTGCAAAGGCCATTAAGTACGGCGCGAAGGTAGCCTCTACCAAAAAAGAGGATAGGTCTCAATCAAAAACCTCTTCCATTGGGCGGACTTTCGGACAGTTTGTGTGGTTTTCGGAGAAGATGGAGAGAATCATTAGGCACCTTGATAAGGTGGCTCCCTCCACTGCTACGGTGTTGATTGAAGGCGAAAGTGGAACAGGTAAGGAGCTTGTGGCGAGGTACATTCACCAGAGAAGCGGTAGAAAGGGTCCTTTTGTGGCGGTTAACTGTGCGGCCATTCCGGAGGGGCTTTTGGAGAGCGAGCTGTTTGGCTATGAAAGGGGAGCTTTCACAGGAGCTGCATCTTCCAAAGAGGGCAAGTTTGAGCTTGCCCACAAGGGTACCCTCTTTTTGGACGAGATAGGGGAGATGTCGCCGGCGCTGCAGGCTAAGCTTCTGAGGGTGCTTCAGGAGAAGGAGGTAGATCGTCTGGGAGGGAAGGCTCCTAAAAAGGTTGACGTGAGAGTAATTGCCGCTACCAATCGGGATTTGAGAAAACTGGTGGATGAGGGAGAGTTCAGGGAGGATCTCTATTACAGGCTGGCTGTTATACCCATTAAATTACCTCCATTGAGGGAGAGGAAGGAAGAGATAATTCCTTTAGCAGAGCACTTTCTGAAGAAGTACTCTCAAGAGTACAAAAGAGAGATCTCTGGTTTTACCGAAGATGCTTTAAGGGAGCTTGAGGAGTATCACTGGCCTGGCAATGTGAGAGAGCTGGAAAATGTGGTGGAGAGGGCGGTGATCCTTTGTGAGGGGGATGTGATCACCAAAGAGGATCTTTTTATAGAGCAGAGGAAGGAGAGAAAACCCAAGAGCTTTGAGGACGCCTCCGTGGATGAGCTTGAGAAAATGCTGCTGGAAAGGGTTTTGGAGGAGGCCGGTGGAGATCCTAAGAAGGCCGCTCTCATTCTTGGAATGGATCCGGAAATCTTTGCCTACAAGGTAAAGAGACTGGGACTTTTGGAATAGCACTCCCTGTTTGGCACATCCTTTGCTAATCATCTCCACAGGAGGTGTGGGATGGTTAGCAGTCTCTACACAGCCGCTTCCGGAATGATAGCCGAGGAGAGAAGGTTAGATGTGGTGTCCAACAATTTAGCTAACGTGGATACCCCTGGGTTTAAGAGGGAGGGGATAACCTTCTCTGATTACTTCTACCATGTGGGACTGGTTCCGGGATCATCAAAATCCTTTGTTAAAGAGCCATCCGCTTTTTACAACTTTGATGCCCAAAACGCTGTGACCTTTCCCGATCGGCACTACTTTGATTTTACCCAGGGACCTGTTAAAGAGACGGGGAATCCACTGGATGTTGCCATAGACGGAAGGGGATTTTTCGCGGTCTCAACTCCTTTTGGCGTCATGTTTACCCGTGCAGGTTCCTTCAGGGTTGGGCCTGACGGGGTGTTGAGGACCATTGGTGGATACGAGGTGCTGGGCAGGGTGACGCCTAACTCGTCCCCAGAGCCTGTGGTGGTGGATTCCAAAACTCCTGTGGAGATCACTGCCGATGGTTGGGTGGTTCAAAATGGAAACAGGATGTTTCAGCTTGACATCAGAGACTTCAATGGGGACTACAACAGATACCTTGAAGCCTTCGGAAATGGCCTTTTTAGGGCCAAAGATCCTAAAAATACGGGAACCTTTGTGGCCACCCTTCATCTCCTTGTGGGCTATCTTGAGACCAGCAACACAGACGTGGTGAAGGAGATGGTGTCCCTTATCAGCTGCATGCGCCATTATGAGGCGTGCCAAAAGGCGATACAGGTAACCTTTGAGGATGTAACAGCCAAGACAGTTAACGATGTTGGAGTAGTGGGTTAGGGAGGTAAGCCATGATTAGAGCGCTGTGGACCGCAGCAACGGGCATGAGGGCCCAGCAGTTGAACATTGACGTAATCAGCAACAACCTTGCAAACGTCAATACGGTCGGGTTCAAGAGAACCAGGGCCGACTTTCAGGACCTCATGTATCAGACCTTGAGGCCCCCTGGTGCCGATTCTACCTCTACTACCAAGATACCTACCGGAATACAGGTGGGGTTGGGTACGAGGGTGGCGGGACTTGAAAAGATTTTCCAGCAGGGGAGCTTCAAGCAGACGGGAAATCCGCTAGATCTTGCCATTGAGGGGAAGGGTTTCTTCAAGGTGCAACTTCCCAATGGTGAGATAGCGTACACTAGAGCTGGTGCCTTCAAGCTTGATGATCAGGGAAGGATTGTTACATCCGATGGCTATCCTCTTGACCCTGTAATAACCATACCGCCTGATGCCATAGACATCTCCATAGGTGAGGACGGCACCGTAAGTGTTCTTCAGCCGGGGAGCACCACCTACACGCAGGTGGGACAGATCACCATAGCCGACTTTCCCAATCCTGCGGGGCTGCGCGCCATTGGTAGGAATCTCTTTAAAGAAACGGATACATCTGGTGCACCGATAGAGGGAACGCCCGGACAGGATCAGTTTGGCACCATAGCTCAGGGCTACATTGAGACTTCCAACGTGGATGTGGTGGAGGAGATGGTGAATCTCATTGTGGCGCAGAGGGCTTATGAGGCAAACTCTAAGGCCATTCAGACTGGAGACGACATGCTTCAGATAGCCAATAACCTTAGGAGGTAATGGGCCGTGAGGTGGGTGCTGGCGTTTATACTGCTTCTTTTCCCTTTGTGCGCGAGGGCGGATTTTTCTCAGCAAGCCCTTTCCCAGATAGCCCAGTACTCCAGTGCCCCGGTTAAGATAATTGAGATAAATGCATCTTACAGGGGCTTTGACGTGAAAAGGGATGTAAAGATTCTCTCTTCTAAAGTGGATTTCAGCTCAGGCAGGGCGTGGTTTCTGGTGGAGGACGGAAGAACCAGGTGGGTAAGCGTGAAGTTTCTCGTTCAAAGGCGGGTGGCGGTGGCTAAAAGGCTTATACTGAGAGGGGATCGCATAACACCCGACAAGCTCACCACGAAGCTTATCTGGGTCTCTCCAAGGGAGGCATCAAGGATGCTCTCCTTTTCGGATGCAGTGAACAAGGTAGCTGTGAGAAATATAGAGACTGGGTCTGTTATAAAGTCCAGCTTTGTGAAGCGTCCCCTATATGTGAAAAGGGGGGAGTTGGTAAAGTTTTTGCTAATATCAGGTGGTGTGAGGATTGAGGGAGTAGCGAAGGCTATGAGAAACGCCTTTCTCGGGGACATTGTGGAGCTTAGGAATCTGTCAAGTGGTAGGATTTTTACCGGTGAGGTAGTTGGAGAAGGGAGGGTGGTGGTAAGATGAGGAGGCTGTTTTTAGCATCCTTGCTAATGGCTTTTATGGTAGCGTGTGCTTCAACCACCAATCAGGTGAAGGTTGATAGAGTCTACAGGAACGAGCGCTTTAAAGAGGCGATGTCAAAGAGGCGCGCCTATGCTTCTGCAGGTTCTTTATGGGTGGACAACAGCTTTTACTCTGATATCAGGGCAAGGGAGGTTGGCGATATCGTTACCATCATAGTGAGGGAGTACGCCCAATCCAAAGACTACGGCAGCACTCAAACGGAAAAGAGCTCTTCTTTCAGCTCTATCATAAAAAGCATATTTGGTCTGAAGGATGATGTATCTGACCTTACAGGGCTTAAAGATCCAACCAATATTTTGGATGTTTCTGGAACCGGGAAATTTAAGGGCAAAGGGCAGATAGAACAGACCAGCTCTCTTCAGACCAAGGTGACCGCTGTGGTGACGGAGGTTCTTCCCAACGGCAATCTTGTGGTGGAGGGAAGGCGCACTATCATAATCAACGGAGAGAAAAAGATAATAGGCATAAGGGGTATCGTCAGACCTCAGGATATAGGTCCCAATAATACCGTCTCCTCAGAAGCCTTGGCTGATGCTGAGATAGTGTACGAGGGCAAGGGCGTGGTTAGTAAGAGCCAGTCTCCCGGTCTCTTTACAAGGCTTCTTCTGTGGCTCTGGCCCCTGATATAGGAGGTGTGGCCGTGAGAAGGTTTGCGGTTTTGCTTTTGGCTGTGCTTTTGGCGGTAGTAGCTGAGGCGGCGAGGATAAAGGATCTCACCAGTGTGGAAGGTGTTAGAGAGAACCTCTTGGTGGGCTACGGCCTTGTGGTGGGGCTTGATGATACAGGCGACGATACCAAGATGTACTACCAGAGCATATCCAACATGCTTGAGCGCCTTGGAATCCACGTTCCCGCTGACAAGGTGGATGTGGGCAACGTGGCGGCGGTTATAGTCACGGCAAAGCTTCCCCCCTTTGCAAAGCCGGGAATGAAGATAGACGTTGACGTT
>JALWBK010000189.1 GCA_027037155.1 bacterium
GAGTATGTGCTCTTCAGTGAGTTTCACCTCTCCTCCTCATGGCCTCTTTGTTGTACGCATCAACCACACACTTTCTGCTCAACATGCCCACTAACTTGCCTTCATCGTCAACGACGGGAAGATGATCTATCTTTTTTTTGCCTATCTTTTCCATGGCTTCAGCCAGTGTTTCGTCCTCTTTCACCACAGGGGGATCTACCGCAATGTCCCTTGCAAGCAGAATCTCGTCAAGATCCTCACCGGAGAAGATGGCGCTCTTCAACACGTTGAAGGGTATTACTCCCACCAATCTTCCGTCCTTATCCACCACAAAGAGGTCCGTGTGCTTTGCAAGCCTACCAAAGTAGTCCCTCAACTGCGCGAGATTCATTCCCTCCCACACTTTGTCGTAATCAAGGCTCATGGCGTCTTTAACCTTGAGCTCCTCAAGGATCTCCTTTTCCCTACCGTGGTGCACCTCAATGCCAATGCGATAAAGCGCGTAGGTGTCCAATGTGTAAGGGAAAAGCCACTCTGCCAATATGCTGGCGGTAATGCAGGAAAAGAGTGCGGGCAGTACTATGGTGTAGTCCTTTGTCATCTCAAAGAGCAAAAAGATCGCAGTCAGCGGCGCATGGTAAGTTGCGGCTATGAATGCACCTATTCCCACTGAGGCGTAGGCTCCTGGCTGAGCAAGATGTGCGGGCATCACGAAGCCTAAGAGTCCGCCAAAGAATCCTGCCAGCATAGCGCCGATGAAGAAGCCTGGGGCAAAAAGTCCTCCAGGGTTGCCCGATCCTATGGTGAGAGATGTGGCTACCATCTTAGCGATTGCGAGGGCACCCATGAGGTAGAAGGGATAGTATCCGTTGAGGGATTCTTCCACAAATTTATAGCCGTTTCCGAGAACCTGTGGAAAGAGTATTCCTAAAAGTCCTGTGAGAAGGGCTCCCAGAAGGAGCTTACCGTAAAAAGGTATGTTTATTTTCTCAAAGAAGTCTTCTACCGTAAAGTACAGCCTTATGAATAAAACTCCGCACACTCCTATGAACAGTCCAAGCAGGGCATATAGTGGTATTTCTATCCAGGGAGTCACTATAGAGAACTTGGGAAGGTGGAAGGTGACCTCTCTACCGTAAAGCGCTTCAGTCACTGCCACGGCTGTTCCCACAGAGACAACGAGAGGGGGAAAGTGCTCTATGTCAAAATTGCCAAGAAGTATGATCTCCAGTGCGAACATCATGCCCGCAATGGGCGCATCAAAGGCAGCAGCAATGGCGGCTCCCGCTCCTGCGGCAACAAGTACTTTCATCCTGTTGGGGTTTGCCTTTATGAACTGGCCCACTGAAGAGCCTATGGCCGCGCCTAAAGAGGCGATGGGACCTTCCCTTCCTGCTGAGCCACCAGAGCCGATAACCATAGTGGGAAGAAGAAGATTCAAGAGTATCACCCTTTTTCTGATAAGCCCGCCCCTTTTAAGCAAAGCTAAAAGCACCCTAGGAAGGCCATACCCCTTTGCGTTTTCCTTGAACTTCACCACTAATATTCCCGAGATGGCCGCTCCCAAAACGGGAAGGATGAATACCAAAGGATGTCTCTTGCCGTACTCAATGCCTAAACGTCCACCTATCTCGTGGAAAAAGAGATGGAAGAAAAAGTCCATGGATGTTCTGAAAGCTGCATTGCCCAATGCCGCGAGAAAACCGATGGTGGCACCTATACCTATAAGGATGAACCTATCGGTGAGCCTTACCGATAAACCACCAGCTTTGACTCTATTCCACAGTAACAGCCTTTGCCAGGTTTCTCGGCTGATCAACGTCGCACCCCTTCAAGCTCGCCACATGATAGGCGAAGAGTTGTAATGGTATAACATATAGAAAAGGTGTATGGTACTCCTCAGTTTCCGCAAGTTAGAAGATGTGATAACATATTTTCTCTAACTCTGTATTGAACTTCGGGTTGAAGGCTATCACTATACCCGATCTTGCCTTTACCTCTTCAATGTTGCTGCGTATCTTCTCGTACACCTTATCGGGTGGTGCAACAACCACCACAGGCATCTGCTCATCGATAAGTGCAATGGGACCGTGCTTCATTTCCCCGGCTGCGTACCCTTCGGCGTGGATGTAAGAGATCTCCTTCAGCTTGAGTGCCCCTTCCAAAGCTATCGGGTAGTTAAGGTAGCGCCCCAGATAGAGGAAGTGCTCCTTCTTCATGTACACTCTGGCGAGATCTCTGAGGCTACCGTCAAGTCTTAGCACCTCCTCCATTAACCCTGGTATGTAAACTAAAGGGTTGCACATGGACTTCACCTCATCTTTGCTGAGGTGTTCCCTTATCCAGCCCATATATACAGCCATGAGAAACAAAACGGCAAGCTGAGTGGTAAAGGCCTTGGTGGATGCAACGCCTATTTCCGGACCCGCTAGCGTGTACACAACAGCTTGGGATTCCCTGGCAATGGTACTTTCCATAACGTTACAAACACCAACGGTTGTTGCTCCAGAGCTGTTACACAAGCGAAGTGCGGCTAAGGTATCGGCGGTCTCACCCGATTGGGATACGAAGATGCAAAGGTCTCGCTTGTCTATGTGCAGGTCGCGATACCTGAACTCAGAGGCTATGTCCACATCCACCGGAAGACGTGAAAACCTGTCAAACCAGTACCTTGAAACCATGCAAGCGTAGTAGCTGGTGCCGCAGGCCACGAGCCTTATCCTCTCTGCCTCAATAAGCTTTTGGGAAAAGCTCTCTTCAAAGAGTCCAAACTCTCCTTCAGCTGAATAATAAGCGTTCAGGGTATCCGCCACCGCCTTGGGCTGTTCAAAGATCTCCTTCTGCATAATGTGCCTGTAGCCGGCCTCGTCGGCCATTGCAGTGGACCAGTGAACCACCTTTGGCTCTTTGCTGAATTCCCTTCCATTTTTCAGCAACAGGTAGCCGTCCCTTTTGAGTACCGCACACTCGTCGTCTTCCAATGCCACCACCCTGTTGGTGTACGGCAGAAGGGCGGGGATATCGGAAGCTACAAAATACTCACCATCCCCTACCCCGAGAATCAGAGGACTGTCCTTGCGGTAAGCCACTATCTTCTCCGGTTCTTTTTCCGACATCACCACCAAGGCATAGGAGCCCTTAAGCTCTTTCACAGCCTCCAACACTGCCTCAACCAAGTTCCCCCGATACTTGGAGCTTATGAGGCATGCGATGACCTCTGTGTCTGTCTCGGAGCAGAAGGAGTTGCCGTTTTCTCTTTGGAGTTTTTCCTTTAACTCAAGGTAGTTCTCAACGATGCCGTTGTGCACTAAAACGATGGGGCCGCATCTGTGGGGATGGGCGTTGATATCATCGGGTCTTCCGTGAGTTGCCCAGCGCGTGTGCCCTATCCCCACTGTACCCTTTAGAGCTTTACTTGAGAGTTCCTGCTCTAACTCCCTTATCTTTCCCTTTCGCTTCACTATGCGTATGGTCTTTCCATCAAAGACCGCAACGCCTGCTGAGTCGTATCCCCTGTACTCTAACATCTTCAGGGCATTTATTATCACAGGAAGCGCATCATTTTTACCAATGTAGCCTACAATGCCACACATATCTCATTCCTCAATACCGTATTTCTTCTTTTTGAAGTACCTCATGCCCTTTCCCTCAAACACCTTCAAAGGAGCCCTGGTTATGGCAAGGGAGTCGGGAGGGATGTCTTTGGTAATGGTGGAGCCAGCTCCCACCAAAGAGCCCTTCCCCACCCTTACGGGAGCGACTAACTGAGTGTCGGAGCCTATGAAGACGCCATCTTCTATAATGGTGGGATGTTTTTTAACACCGTCGTAGTTGCAGGTGATGGTGCCTGCGCCTATGTTTACGTTCTTCCCAACCGTTGCATCGCCAATGTAGGCAAGGTGATTGGCCTTGCTCCCCTCACCTATAACAGATTTTTTAACCTCTACGAAATTGCCTATCCTTGAGCCCTTCTCAAGAACCGTTCCCTCCCTTAAGCGGGCAAAGGGTCCCACCGATGTTTCATCCTTTACCACTGCCCCTTTAAGAACCGAATGGGCGTGTATCTCCACATTGTCTCCCAAAATACAGTCTTCAATGACGCAGAAGGGCTCTATGGTGCATCCTGAACCTATAACACTCTTTCCCGTAATAAAGACAAAGGGGTGTATCACAGTATCTTTGCCAACCACCACCTCAGGTGAGATGAACACGGTTTCTGGCCTGAAGATGGTGACGCCGTTATCAAGAAGCTCCTGAACCTTCCTGTTGCTCAAGATATCGTAAGCCCTTGCAAGCTGACTTCTGGAGTTCACTCCCGTTCCCTCTTCGGGACTGCCAAAGATGGCTCTTACCTCTTTGCCTGATGTGCAAAGCAACTCCACTATATCCGTAAGGTAGTACTCCCCTTTGGCGTTTTCACAGCCTATTTTAGGCAGGAACTCCTCAAGCACCTCTTTTTTAAAGCAGTAGGCTCCTGTGTTTATAATCCTTATCTTTTTTTCTTCTGAGGTGGCATCAGCTTCCTCTACTATCTTCACCACCTTTTCCCCTTCCAACACCACCCTGCCGTACCCTGTGGGATCTTCCACCTCACACACCAAAACGGCGGCATCTGCTCCCTGCTGAACCGCAGATACCAAAGCCTTCATGCTCTCCTTTCTCAAAAGAGGCATGTCCCCAGGAACCACAACCACCACTTCGCCCTTTATCTCCTTAAGTGCGCTTTTTACGGCATCGGCAGTACCCAGTTGGCGCTCTTGCAAAGCAAACTTCACATCTGGAAAGGTCTTGCTAAGGTATTCTTTAACAAGCTCAGCCTTATGGCCCACCACCACCACAATCTCATCACACATACCAGCTATGGCATCTAACACGTACTCCACCAGTGCCCTTTTACCTAACTTATGCAGCACCTTGGGAAGCTCGGACTTCATTCTCTTTCCTTCACCTGCTGCAAGCACAACTGCCGAAACCATGCAAACCTCCCTTCACAGGAGCCTTTTAGACCTACACCACGAAAGGGTACGGGAGAGGGCTTCTTCAAGTTCAAAGGGGGGGTTGAACCCTTCCTCAATCAGTTTTCTGCTTTCCACCACCCACTGATTTGCCCTCACCTCCTCTAACTTGTGTCTGTCAACGGGCAGTCTCAGAATCAGTCTTAAAAATCCTACCCACGGCGCCACAAAATCAACCATCCAGTTCCTTAAAGGCAGCACCACCCTTCTATTGACCCCCAGTGTCTCCATAACCTTCTGGGCAAACTCTTCCCAACTTAAGGTGACATCTCCTATAAGGTACACTTCTCGTGAAACGTCCCTTTTCAGCAGAAACGCTACGGCAGCGGCAACGTTCTTTGCATAAGCCACGGTAAGTTGCTTCTCGGGCTTCCAAGACAGAACAACGCCTTTGGCCATAAGTTTGTAGAGCCCCACCAACGCCCTGTCCCTTTCCCCAAATATGACAGGGGGCCTCAACACCACCCAATCTAAAGAAGAAGCCCTTACCTCCTGCTCTCCCAAAAGCTTACTCACCCCGTAAGGTGTTATGGGGATGAGCCTAATATCATCCTCCCTCGCTCTTCCGGGACCATGAACCGAAAGGGAGCTTATGAAGAGAAATCTGCCCTGGTATCCCACTCTAATTAGCTTGTCTATCAAAAGCTTTGTTCCTAAATAGTTGACTTCCAGATAGCGCCTCGGCTTTCTTGAAAAGGTGATGCCTGCGTTGTGTACGATGGCGTCAAAGCCCGAAAAGTCAAAGTTTTCAACGGAATCGGCATCGGTTATATCAAGAAACCTCCAATCCACGCCCTCAATCTCGGATAGCACCCCTTTTCCCCTGGAGGCCCCTACAACCTGCAAACCCTCTTGCAACAGGGCTTCACAGATGTGGGAACCCAAAAAACCCGATGCACCTGTAACTAAAACCCTCACAGTCTCAGCTCCCTCAAGCAGTCTTTAAAGGCCTCTACCGTAAACTCCAAGTCTGCTTCGGTATGGGCGGTAGAAAGTGCTCCCCCTGCGTGAATCATGTGTACTCCCCTTTCTGCCATAAGCCTTCTAAAATCCGTGTCCCTCACCTGCCAGTAAGTCTTCTCGCACACATCGTCCGGTGAGTTTATCCTACCCTCTTTCTTCATAAAATGCACCATAAAGAGAGAACCGCAGCCTGTAGTCTTCACAGGAACTCCCATCTCTTCTCCCGCCTGCTCCAACGCCTCCCTTAACCTCAGTGTCATCACCTCAAGGGTGTGGTAAAGCTCTCTATCCTCTGAAAGCCTTTTCAAGACCACAGCACCTGCCAACATGGAGATGGGATTGCAGGAAAAGGTCCCACCTCCCATGAGCACCCTTTCAGGCTTACTCCTTTCATAGGAGCTTAGCTCGAGAATCTCTTTTCTTCCTGCCACAGCCCCTATGGGAAATCCTCCACCTAACACCTTCCCCAGCACCGTGAGATCAGGATAAACTTCCACCTTCTCCTGATAACCACCCAAGGAGACGCGGAAGCCAGATATGACCTCGTCAAAGATGAGCAGTGCGCCCACCTCGTGCAGTTTCTCTTTGAATTTTTTTAAGTACTCCTTCTCCGCAGGAATAAATCCTCCCACACCCACTACAGGCTCAACTATGGCACAGGCTATGCTATCGCCGTACCTATCTATCACCTCACAGGTCTTCTCCCAATCGTTGAAGTATATCAGATCGGTTGTACCCTGCACTGAGCGAGGAATTCCCATGCTCTCATCCACATCAAAAGGACAGGATATGCCTTTGGAAAGATCGGTGCTTGCACCGTGCCATCCTCCTCTCACTTTAAGAACCACATCCCTTCCTGTATAGGCCCTTGCCAGTCGCACAGCGTACATAGCCGCCTCTGTCCCAGAGCTACAGAACTTCACCGCTTCAGCAGATGGAACCACCTCAACCACTAACTCGGCCAACTCCACCTCTTCTGGGTTCACCAACCCAAAGTGATAACCCCTGTTGGTTATAAAGTCAGAAACGGACTTTGCCACATCTGAAAAGCCATGCCCGAAGATATGGGCGTAGTGGCCCATCCAGAAGTCAACGTATCTGTTGCCGTCTACATCCCAGAGGTAAGCTCCTTCAGCCCTTGAAACGAAGAAGGGATAAGGCGGAAAGAATCTGAGGTTGTGGCACACCCCGCCAGGAATGACCCTCTTTGCTCTCTCAAAAAGAGTTTTTGAACCTACCCTTTTATCCTCGTAGCGCACTTTTAATCTCCTCTTCAGAAATGGCTCCACGTCTCAAGATCTTTACCCCATCTTCTTCAACCTCTACCACAGTTGAAGGTGCACCTATAAGGGGTTTCTCATCGTAAAAGACCGCATCCACAGCCTCCAATAGCTTTGAAGAAAGCTCGTTGAAGCTTTTTGCCGCAGCTTCCGATGATATATTGGCGCTGGTACCTGTAACACCCCTGCCTAACCGTTCAATGACCTCAAGAATGGGCTGATACTTTGGCATCCTCACCCCAACCTTCCCTTCACGGGAGACAATTCCAGGGATATTCATCGCCTTAGCAGGAAGCACTAAGGTAAGCGGACCTGGCATGAACCGCTTCCAGAGTTTCTCTGCCACTTTGGTGAATACAGCATACCTTTGAGCCATATCAAAAGATGATACAAGCACAGGTACGGACTTATGTAACGGCCTTTTCTTGACCGCAAACACTCTCTCAACAGCCGATGGATTCTCCACATCGGCCAAAAGGCCATAAAGGGTATCTGTTGGAAAGACTATAACCTGCCCTGAATCAAGCGTTTTATAGGCTAACTCTACAGCCTTTGGCTCAGATACTCTTATTGGCTTCAAGTACCTCCTCTGCCATTCGTTTTCTGTAATCAAGCAGCTTCTCTCTAAGGCTTTTATCGGAAAGTGCCAGTATCTCAAGGGCAAGGAGTGCACCGTTGGCTGCACCGTTAACCGCCACAGTAGCAACAGGAATTCCCTTGGGCATCTGCACCATGGCAAGCAGGGCATCAAATCCGGACATAACCGATGTGGCAAGGGGTACCGCCACCACAGGAAGCAC
>JALWBK010000190.1 GCA_027037155.1 bacterium
TGCAGTAGTTGTTTACCGGAATTGTTCAGAAAATAGGTAGGCTGGCTTCACTAACCAGAAGAGGTACCGGTTACGTGCTTATGGTGGAGGCTGATCATAGCTGGGATGATCTTCAGATTGGTGAAAGCATCGCTGTCAATGGAGTGTGCCTTACGCTGACGCAATGGTCTTCAAATACGCTCTCCTTTGACGTATCTCCCGAGACTGTGAACAGGAGTACTCTGGCACACCTTCCTGTGGGAAGCGTGTTGAACTTGGAGAGGGCTTTGAGGCCCCTTGACAGAATGGGTGGTCACTTTGTTCTCGGCCATGTGGACGGGGTGGGGGAGGTGGCTTTCGTAAAGAAAGAGACTGACTTTTACAGGTTTGGCTTTCGTATACCCGACAATCTTTTGAAGTACATAGCCGTTAAGGGATCCATTGCCGTTGACGGGATAAGCCTTACTGTTGCCAAGAAGGAGTTTTCCCTTGTTGAGGTGGCAGTGATACCGCACACCTTTGAGGTTACGAATCTAAGGACTCTTAGGCCTGGGGATAAAGTTAATGTAGAGGTGGATGTTATAGCACGCTACCTTGAGGCTCTGCTTAAGAAAGAGCAGAGGTTGATAGATATGCTGGAGGGGATGGATGGAAAGGTGGTTGAATGAGGTGCTTGAGGATATAAAGCCCGTTTCTGAGGGACTTTTGGTGGCTGCTCAGGCGAGACTCGACAACCTTACTAAGCCTAAAGGGAGCCTGGGAAGGCTTGAAGAGTTGGGCAAGAGGTTTGTTGCCATTAGGGGAGACCTTGACGAGAGGGTAAAGGGGAAGGTGGTTTTTGTGTTTGCCTGTGATCACGGAGTGACCGAGGAGGGAGTTAGTGCCTTTCCTAAGGAGGTTACCCAGCAGATGGTTTTGAACTTTTTAAGAGGTGGGGCTGGGATCAACGTCATTTCTCGCTTTGCCGGTGCGGATGTTAAAGTAATTGACATAGGCGTGGATGCGGATCTTTCTCATCTTGAGTCTCAGGGGCTCATTATAAGGAAGGTGGGCTACGGCACCGCTAACATAGCAAAGGGTCCTGCCATGAGCAGGCAGCAGGCTATTGAGTCAATTAAGGTAGGCTACGAGCTGGCTGAAGAGGCTTTGAATGCAGGGTACAACCTCTTTGCGGTGGGAGAGATGGGGATAGGCAACACCACTCCTTCCAGTGCGGTGTACGCTGTGATGACCGGGAAAGAGGTTGAAGAGGTCACTGGAAGGGGCACAGGCATAGACGACGAGACCCTAAAGAGGAAAATTGAGGTAGTGAAGAGGGCTGTTGAGGTGAACAAGCCCGATCCCTCTGATCCTGTGGATGTGCTTTCTAAGGTTGGAGGCTTTGAGATTGGAGGAATGCTTGGGGTAATGTTGGCAGGTGCCCGATTGGGGGTGCCAGTGGTGGTGGATGGATTTATATCTACAGCCAGTGCCCTTCTTGCCGTGTCTTTGAAGAAAGAGGTGAAGGATTATCTCATCTTTGCCCATAAGTCCCAAGCCTTTGGTCATGAGACGGTATTGAGGCACCTTGGTGTTGAGCCGCTTCTGGATTTGGGGATGCGACTGGGCGAGGGCACAGGGGCCGTTTTGGGCATGTGGCTCACCCATTTGGGGGAAAAGATCCTGCATGAGATGGCCACTTTTGACGATGCGAAGGTGGATAGAGGCGAAGAGGTGTGAGCTTTGAAGATAGGGCGCTTGTAGCGGTTCTTGCCTTTTTTCTGGATCTTATACTCAAGGATCCAAACTATTCGCTTCATCCGGTAAGGCTTATCGGAAAGACACTGACTTTTTTTGAGAGTTTCCTTTACAGGGTAAACGACGGGTATTTGGGAGGCTTTCTCTGTTACATCTTTACCGTTGCTTTTTGGCTTGTACTCTCCTTTGTGTTTAGGAATTTTTTCCCTTTAGAACTTTTTTTCGTGTACTCCTTTGTGGCAGCAGGTCAGCTCTGGAAAGAGGTTGAAAAGATAGAGCGCCTGTTGAAGGTAGGAAGGATGGATGATGCAAAAAGGAGGTTGTCCTTTCTTGTGACAAGAGACGTTGAGCATCTTCCCAAAGAGGGCGTTGCCCTTACCGCTTTTGAGAGCTTGGCTGAAAACACATCGGATGGCGTATTTGGGCCTCTGTTCTGGTATGTAGTTGGCGGTTTGCCCCTGCTCTTTCTGTACAAGGTGACTGAGACAGGGGATTCCATGGTGGGGTATAAGAACGAGCGCTACAGAAGGTTCGGTTTTTTCTTCGCCAAAATGGATGATCTGCTGAACCTCGTTCCTGCAAGATTGACTGCCATTTTTGTGACGCTCGGATGTTATCTATTGGGCGGTAGGGTTAAGGATGCCCTACGGTGTTGCTTTAAAGGTGCTTCTTTACACGAGAGTCCCAATGCAGGTTATCCAGAAGCTGCCTTTGCCGGCTGTCTTGGTGTCTTTTTCGGAGGATGGCACAGGTATTTTGGTAGGTGGGTCTTCAAGGTGCCTGTAGGAGTTGACTTTGGTAAAGTGCCCGAGGATGTGCTGGAAAGAGGCATTCTTCTCAGTAAACTTTCGACGCTTCTTTTTCTGATTACTATCCTGTGCTTAGCCTATCTTTAGGGCCTTTCCTGCCACCACAAGGTACGTTTCATCACAGTATTGGGCTAAGGTCTTGTTGATTTCTCCCAGCTCTTTGAGGTAGTGCCTGGAGAAGCTATAAGGGGGGATGGGAGACATTCCGATCTCGTTGGAGACAAAGACTGAAAGGTTGAAACTTTCCCTTGCCATTTTGAAAAACTCTACGATCCTGTGCATAGGATCTATACCTGAGCTTATGGCGTTGAGTACGAAAAACCCCACACAATCCACCACTAAAGAGTGGTATTTTTTTACATCAAGGGCAACTTTGAGTTGCTCTATCTCTAACAGAGGATTCAGCATGCTATCCCATCCTCTTCGCTCCCTTTTGTGGGCAAGTATCTTCTTTTGCATCTCCGGGTCGTAGGATATAGCCGTTGCCACGTATAACCGAGGCTGTTCTTTTGCCATTTCAAGGGCTGTTCTTGTCTTCCCTGAGTTATTTCCTCCTATGATTAGCACCGTCTTTGCCATGGCCAACACCTTTGAGTTTTATCCTTATAGTTCCCCATCTTGTAGGTATCTTTGACAAAAGTAGGATACGGGTCTTCTTGTCAATGTACAT
Source organism: bacterium (assembly GCA_027037155.1). GTDB lineage: Bacteria > Thermosulfidibacterota > Thermosulfidibacteria > Thermosulfidibacterales > Thermosulfidibacteraceae > Thermosulfidibacter. The sequence goes on from JALWBK010000190.1 coordinate 3,196, forward strand.
AGTCACTGGCTTTTTAGGATTTCTGGAAACAAGAAGCCCCTTTACCGGCACCCAGAGTTTGCACACATACACCTTCTTTTTGGAGAGGCACTTTATTTTAGGTTTTGCTTCCTTTTTGCCGGATGTCACTATGAATTCTGCCTTCAGGTGCTTTCTGTAGGTGAAATAGGAGGAGAGCATGTCAAATACAGGCCCTTCAACCCTGCTCTTTCGCTTCAGTTTGCCGTTTTTAACGTAAGTAATAGTACCTGTTTTTGGATCGTAAGTTATAAAATCGTCTCGCTTATAGTGGCCTTCACGTATTCTTGCTTTGTACTTTATGAAGTGTGAGTTGGTAAATGTGGATTCTAAGTAGTCCCTCACCGTGTAGATCTTGTCGACAATACCGGTGGTGTATACCTTAGATGTGGCTTTGTAAACCCCTTCCTTTAGCTTGTAAAGCTTGGTTTCGGCCTCTCCAACCTTGATAAAGGCGAAGTACACATTGTATCTGGTGCTTTCTAACAGTTGCTCCTCAGCATTGGCGCACACGGAAATTAGTACAAATAGTAGTAATACAATCCATCTTTTTGGCGACACCCTACTATCCCCCTTGCCTCTAAAAGGTCCAACCTTCCGATAACGTCGGAGGCAAGCACGTATATGCCTGTGGGTTTGTGATCTGGATATAGCTCTTTGATTATCTCAAAGGTAGTGCACTCTCTATTTCTCTTTAAAAGTGAGATTATCACGCTTTCCTTTCTTGTCATTCTCTCCTTCATGGCTTTGAGGGCATTTTCAAAGTCTCCCTCTTCTTCCCTGTGAGAGGGGATATACCTTTTGAGTTTCTTTCTTTCCATCTTTTCAATAGAGCTCTGATAAAGTAGCATAGTTTTAACGCGTTCTCCCTTTTCATCCTTTTCAAGCACCGGTGTGGGTGTGAATCCGGCGAAGATGAAGTCTCCGGAAAGTGCCCAGTTATCCTTCATCAGGATTATATGCCCCATGGCGTGTCCTGGTACATGGTGGACTTTAAAAGACAGGTACTTAAACTTCACCTCTTCTCCATCTTCTATGGGGTTTAAGAGTTCTTCAGGTATGTCAATACAAAACCTTTTCTCCCATGTTAGCACCTTTACGAAGGTTTCAAGGTAGGAGTCGGGAATGCCGTGTTGCTTCAAAAGGGGAAGCAGTCCTTCGTAAAAGGCTTTTCTGTCCATAACCTTTTTCCAGTCGTTCTTGTGAAGGTAAAGGGCGGCACGGGTCTTTTCGCACATCCAGACCGCCAGCCCGTAGTGGTCTGAGTGTCCGTGGGTGAGGATAATCCTTTGAATGTCAGAGAAGCTGATTTTGTGTTTCTTAAATGCTTGTTCCCACGCTTCTCGGGCTTCTGGCGTGTCAACCCCTGTGTCTATGATGGTTATGGGATCTTCCCTTATGATGTAACAGTATACATCACCTATGGGATAGGGGGTGGGTATAGAGACCCTTATGATTGAGCCCTTGTTCTTGTAAGGCATGAAGTATATATACTCAAACCAAATGGGAAAGGAAACTGATCTCATCAAAGACGTGTGGGAAGCCTATCCCTTCCCGCTGGTGGTGGTGAATGCTGAAAAGAGGGTGGTCTATGTGAACCCAGAATTCTACAGCTTCTTCATGCCCGATACCAAGATTAACGGTGTGAAGCTAAAAAGCCTTATTCCTGCTGATAAGGTTTTGGATGCTGTTGAAAGGGTTTTGCAGCAGGGAGGTGGGGTGTTTAGCATTGAGGAGTGCATTATCATTAGGAACGTCAGACATGATCTAATGGTGGACGTGTTTGCAGTAGAGCATAGGGGTGAGAGGTTGGCGGCTGTACAGATAAGGGATGTGTCTCAAAAGAAGCTGGTGGATGCCAAGCAGGAGAAGGAGAAGATAATCGCCGCCTGTGAGGAGGTTGTAAAGCGTGTATTTACGCAGGTGCAGCCTGTGGCTATGGGAATACTCAATGTGTGCAATCTGTTGGAGGACATTGCTGGGGCTTCCAGGGAACTTTCGTTCCTAAAGGGAGAGGCCACGAGGCTCGTTGGCTTTGTGGATCAAGCTTTAGATCTTGTGTCTCCAGTGGGGGACTTCAGAAAAGAGGTTAATCTGTACAAGATCATAGAAGATGCTCTGGTCATGTTGAAGATGGAGATTCTTAGTAAAAATATAACTGTTGTTAAGGACTATCTTCCGGGTATTCCCGATATAAGCGGGGATCCTTTGGAGCTTTTCAAGGCTTTTATGCACATAATCAAGAATGCAGTTGAGGCATCTGAAAATCAGGGTATTATAACCATAAGCGTAGCGGTTGAGTCGTCTAAAAAGATAGATCCTTCTGCTAAGAGCCTTTTGAAGGTTGAAGTGGCCAGTCAAGGTGAGCCTATACCTGATGAGGTGCGTGATAGAATGTTTCTTCCCTTTGTAACAACTAAACAGAACCACTTGGGTTTGGGGTTGTCTAAGGCCTTTGCTGTAGTCAGGGAGCACGGAGGCGATATTGAGTACATGAGAAAAGGTGATAAAAACGTATTTTCCGTGTATCTGCCGTTATGAGAGTGCTTGTGGTTGATTCCGACGCCACCTCAAGGTGGCTCTTTTACAGGGCTCTTAAAGAGCATGTGGTGGTTGATTGTGCATCGTTGGAAGAGGCTCGTGTTCTGCTCAAAAACAGCTCCTTTGATGTAGTCTTTGTAGCCAGGAATCTGCCTGATGGTGATAGCTTCGCACTTCTGGACGAATTCAAGGGATTAAGCTTTGTGGTGGTTTGCATAAATCCTGCCCTTGAAAGGGTTAAAGATGCTGTAGCAAAAGGTGCCATTGGCTACATTAAGAAACCCTTAGACGTTGATAAGATAAAAGAGTTCCTTTCCCGTCTCAAGCTTGAGGAAAGGTCTGAGGGATCTGAATCTGAGATAGTGGTTTCTGGCTCCCTTATATCCAAGGTACAAAGGATTACAAGTTTTGTGTCCGATGGTATGCCCTTTCTTATCTACGGTGAACACGGTGTGGGTAAAAGCACCCTATTGAGGCACACCCTTGTTTCGGAAGGTGTTCCTTTTAAGGTTTACGATGCCAATGTCTCTATGGAGAAGGTGTTGGAAGCGTTTAATGAAGGGGCGAGGTATGTGGTTCTGGAGAGGTTTGACCAGGTGTGTTCGTGCTTTCAGGAAAGGCTCTATCGCTGCCTCTTAGATGAGAGTATTTCGCCACAGGTTGTTCTTGTGTTCACTGGTGATCCTTTAAATTGTGTCAGCAAAGGAACTTTTAAAGAAGAACTCTATACATTTTTTGGCGCACGTATTTTGGAAGTAGAGCCTCTGAGAAACAGGAAGGATGAGATTCCTGTGTTTGTGGAGCACTTTCGCCATAGATGGCAGGAGAGGGAGGGTAGAGAGCCCCCGCACTTTTCCGAGGATGCCATGAGGGTTCTTTTGAACTATCGTTGGCCTGGCAATGTGGCTGAACTGAAGAGTGTGCTCTTTGATACATTTGATAGGCTATTTGGAGTAAAGGATGTGGTGGAGGTATCGGATCTGCCTACCGAGCTTTTGGTAAGCAGGTTGGATTTGAGTTTTGTTGAGTCCTTAAGAAGCGATGTAAGGAGGATGATAGGTCAACATCCCCAAGTTCATAGAATCATTGTTGACGTGGTGGAGAGGGTCATACTTGAGGAGGCTCTTGCTGCAGGAGGAGGGAGCAGAGTTAAGGCTGCTGAGCTTACCGGATTGCACAGAAACACGATAACACACAAGATTAAAAGACTTTTTGGGGGTGTGAAATGGACATTGGAAAGGTGGCGGAGAGCATAGCAGAACTTATGGCTGTTTCTGCCGTTACTGCTCCCAAAAGCAGGGGACAGAACTATGTGGTACTGGAGATTATCACTGGTAAGAAGGTAAAGAAGCTTGCCAAAGAGATGATTGAGCATGGAAAGAGCGTTAACGATCCCTTTTTCGTGAGGGATGGTGAAAGCGTTATGAAAAGTGACGCTGTGCTTTTAGTGGGTTTGAAGGATGCAGCTCCTGTGGGTTTGAACTGTGGTGGTTGTGGCTTTGAGCGGTGCATCAGGCCTGAAGATGTAAGGGAGATGAGGGACTTTAGGGCTCCCGTCTGTATGTTGAGACTCCTTGACCTTGGAATAGCCCTGGGCTCTGCGGTGAAGACTGCGTCCATTCACAATGTGGATACGAGGATCATGTACAGGGCTGCTGTTATAGCGAGAAAGTTGGATTACATAGATGCCGATGTGGTTATGGCGATACCCATATCCATCTCGGGCAAGAACATATACTTTGACAGGCAGGTGCCAGATCTTCTGAAAATGAACGAGGAAGGTGAATGAGGATCCTAAAATTCCTGCTTCTCTTTTTAGCCTCCTGTCTCTTATGTCTGATCGGGGTGGCTCTTTTTTTGTGGATCAAGTGGAACACCGTGGATCTTCCCTCCAGAGAGGAGATTCTGCACTACAGGCCTCCTTTAGTGACGGAGGTTTACGACAGAAACGGAAAGCTTATAGGTGAGTTTTTTATCCAAAGACGCATCTGGGTTCCCATAGAGAAGATACCCAAAAAACTCCGGCTTGCCTTTGTGGCCGCTGAGGATGCGAGGTTTTACAGGCACAAAGGAATTGACATCAAGGGAATAATAAGGGCGTTGATAGCGGATATAAAGGCTAGAAGGTTTGTGCAGGGTGGTTCTACCATTACCCAGCAGGTTGCCAAGAATATGTTTCTCACACCGGAGAAGACCATATCCAGAAAGATAAAAGAGATGATTCTCGCCATGAAACTGGAGAGGACCCTTTCCAAGGACAAGATACTGGAGCT
>JALWBK010000191.1 GCA_027037155.1 bacterium
CAACATGATCAAGGAGGAGGTGAGGGAATGATCAGCATAAGCGTCTATTACTTCGGGGCCATAAGCCTGATACTCATCGGCCTCTACGCGGTGCTCGTCAAGAAGAACCTCCTGAAGATGCTCATCGGGCTGAGCATCATGGAGACGGGAGTTAACCTTCTCCTCATCAGCGTTGGCTACATCAGCGGAAGGAGCGCTCCGATTCTGAGCGAAGGTATCGGTCCGAACGGGGCCGTCGATCCGATTCCCCAGGCGCTGGTTCTCACGGCGATAGTCATAGGGGTTGCTACGACTGCAATGGCCCTTAGCGTGGCGATAATCATCTACGAGAAGTATAGAACCCTCAACGTTGAGGAGATAAGGAGGTTGAGAGGATGAACGAGCAGTATGCTGCTCTCATAATCGCAATTCCCCTAATCAGTGCATTCTTCGTTCCCGTAATCAAGGCCATCAGCAAGAAGGCCGTGATGCCCTTCCTGCTCCTAGTGACCATCCTTCAGATGGGCATCGCCGGATGGGTCTTCAGCGAGGTCTACACGAGCGGCAAGCCGATCATAGTCATGGCCGGCGGCTGGAGGCCTCCAGTCGGCATAAACCTCTACATAGGACACTTTGCGGCCCTCTTCGTGCTGATAATCGCCGTGATAAGCTTTTTCACAGCCTACTTCAGCATGAAGGCCGTTAAAGTCGAGCCACTGGACAAGTACGCCATGCTCTTCCTGCTCCTCATGCTTGGAGCGACCGGAATGATAGCCACCGGCGATATCTTCAACCTCTTCGTCTTCATGGAGATAACCGCAATAACTGCCTACGCCCTCACTGCCTACAACAAGACCGGCGAGGCTGCCGAGGCTTCCATGAAGTACATGATACTCGGCGGTGTGGGCTCGAGCTTCTTCCTCATCGGCATTGCCCTCATCTACGGTGCAACCGGAACCCTCAACATGGCCCAGCTGGCCCAGCTCGCGGGGAGCATAAACCCGACGGTTGCACAGGTGGGACTGGCCCTGCTCATCTTTGGACTTGCCGTAGAGGCGGAGCTCTTCCCGCTCAACGCATGGGCTCCCGATGCATATCAGGCGGCGCCACACCCAATAACCGTCATGTTCTCGGCCTTCGTAGTTAAGGCCGGTCTCTACGCCGCGGCGAGGCTTCTCTACCTGATGCAGGCAGTCTCAACGTGGGGTTCAGTACTCAAGCTGCTGGTCATAATGGCGGTGCTTACCGTCGTTGTCGCTGAGTTCTCCGCGCTCAGGCAGAGGGACGTCAAGAGGATGATAGCCTACTCCTCGATAAGTCAGGTGGGAATGATAGCCTTCGCCCTCGCCCTCGGAAGCCAGGCTGGCGTTGACGCTGGAGTGTTCCACATGGTCAACCACGCGATAGTCAAGGCGCTCCTGTTCCTCGGAGTGGGCTACGTAGGCGTTAAGCTTGGGGGCACGAAGCTGGAGGACTTTGAGGGTCTCGGAAGGAGAATGCCCCTAACGGCATTCGCAATAACCGTCGGCTCCCTTTCAGCGGTTGGAATACCGCTCTTCAACATCTTCTGGAGCAAGGTCCGTATAATGCTCGCGGGTGTCAGCGCCGGCTACACCTGGGGCGTTGCTCTGATCCTCGGTGCCAGCGTCGTCGAGGCAGTCTATTACCTCAGGCTGATACACAGGATATGGTTCGCAGGAGAGGGCGAGAGGCTCAGCGAGAGCTTCGCATTAGGGGCAATAATGCTCCTCCTCGTTGCTCTGATACTGGTCATAGGTTTCTACCCGAACTACGCGTGGAGCCTCGCCCAGAAGGCAGGTGCGGACATATTTGACGTGACGAAGTACATAGGCAACGTTCCTCTGATGGGGGTGGGAGCATGATCAACGAGCTCATGATACTCATTTTCGCCCCTCTGGTGGCTGGAATACTCGCGTGGGCCTTTGACGTGAGGGGTGTTCGCGAGGCGATAGGCCTTGTTGGTGCAGCGGTTCCAATGGCTATCCTCGCCAAGACATATCAGACTGTCCTGAACCAGCCAATAGACTACACCCTCAACGTCGGCGGCTTCAGGCTCATCTTCCAGCTCACGGCCCTGAACTGGTACTTCGCGGCCGTCGCCGCTCTGGTCGGTATTGCGATGGCCTTTGGGCTGGTATCCACATCGAGGAGCGGCTACGAGTGGCTCTTCGGCCTCATGAGCTTTACGGGAATCCTCGGTGTCTTCCTCAGCCAGGACTTCATAGGATTCTTCCTGCTGTGGGAACTCATGACCTTCGCCAGCTTCATGATGGTGCTCAGGAACAACAGGCACGAGTCCCTCAAGTACTTCGTCCTGAGCGTCATAGGGGCCTACGCCATGATGCTTGGAATAGCCATCCTCTACGCCAAGACCGGGGCCCTCGACTTCGCCACCATAAGGCAGGTTCTCTACATGGACCT
>JALWBK010000192.1 GCA_027037155.1 bacterium
CCCTGCCGTACCTCACCAACTGATTTATAGTTGGCATAACTTCACCTCCTTAAGACACCACAAAGCGGCTTAGCAATATATATACGGCCGATTTAGCTGTCAAGAGCCTCATCGGCCTTTTCTTCTGCCTGCAACGGCACCCTGATCTCTGTATCCCTGTACCTGCGCATTCCGGTACCAGCAGGTATGAGCCTACCCACTATAACGTTCTCCTTCAAACCACGTAGATAATCAATCTTGCCCCTCACCACAGCATCCGCTAGTACCCTGGTGGTTTCCTGGAAAGAAGCCGCGGATATCCAGCTATCGCTCTGCACCGCAGCCTTGGCAATACCCACCAGTATAGGCTTGGCAGTAGCAGGTCTTCCTCCCTCCTCTATCACCCTTCTGTTCTCATCCTCAAACTCAAACTTGTTAACTTCATCCCCAGGCAGGAACTTGGTATCACCAGGATCCTCTATCCTCACCTTCTTGAGCATCTGCCTTACGATGAGCTCCACATGCTTGTCGTTGATGTCAACTCCCTGAGAGGCGTATATCTTCTGGATCTCATCAACCAGATAGGTTCTCACCTTCTGGATACTCAACACCTCCAACAGATCGTGGGGATCAATGTCACCCTCAACCAAACGCTCTCCGGCCCTCACGTAATCGCCTGTCTTAACGATAAGCGCCTGGGATTGAGGCACCAAGTACTCCCTGGTCTCACCCTCACCCTTGATAGTCACCTTTATCTTACCCCTAACGGGGTTGCCCACCTCTACAAATCCGTTGATCTCAGAAATGATGGCCTTCTCCTTGGGACGTCTTGCCTCAAAGAGCTGCACCACCTTGGGCAGACCACCCGTAATATCCTTGGTCTTTGCAATCTCTCTGGGAATCTTAGCGATGATATCACCGGGATAGACCACATCCCCTTCCTTCACCATGATGTAAGTACCGGCAGAAAGGGGATAACGACCTATGGTCTTGACCTCCCTCTCGTTCTCAGCAGGGATCCACCAGGCAAGATCCTGCCCCTTCTCAACTACATCCTTTTCCCTCACCTTGAGGATAGCACCTTTAGGCACAGAATAAACCTCGTCTTTATCCTCACCTACAATAACGATCTTGCCGCCCTCATTCTTGACCACAAGCTCGTTGTTCCACTCCTCAGTCTCTATGTTTTCAAACTTGACCCTACCTGAGATATCAGCCTTTCTATACCCTGCCTTTATGGAAAGACGCGGATTACGCTTCTCATCCTTGCTCTCAATGATAACCCTGTAAACCATACCGGTGGCTTCATCTATCTCTTCTTTCATGGTGACGCCTTCAATAACGTCACCGAACTTCACCCTTCCAGGCACCTCGGTGATGAACGGCGTATTGTAGGGATCCCAGCTAAGAAGCATCTGTCCTGGCTTCACCTTCTCGCCATCCTTAACCTTCAAGATGGCACCATAGGCCACAGGGTAGCTTTCTTTCTCCTTGCCCTTGTCGTCAACAACCTTAAGCTCACCGTCACGGTTCAACACCACCAACTCACCGTTTCTGTTGGTTATAACCCTAAGGTTGTGGTACTTAACGTATCCCTCGGTCTTGGCCTCGTAGTGAGAAACCTCCGACAGAGTTGCGGTACCACCGATATGGAAGGTTCTCATGGTAAGCTGTGTACCAGGCTCTCCGATGGACTGGGCAGCGATGATACCCACCGCCTCTCCTATATCAACCAGTTTTCTTCTGGAGAGGTCCCACCCGTAACACTTCTGGCACACGCCATAGCGCGATTCACAGGTGAGGACCGACCTTACCCCCACCCTCTTTATACCGGCCTCTTCGATCCTCTTGGCCTTCTCCTCGTCTATCACCTCACCGGCTCTCACAATGTAGACCTCTTCATCTGAGAAGGGATCCTTTATGTCCTCAAGAGCCACTCTGCCCACTATCCTGTCGCTGAGAGACCTGTATATACGACCTCCCTCAACAAGGGGCTCAATATAGATACCCTCAACGGTGCCACAGTCCTCCTCAACCACAATCTCGTGATGCGCCACATCCACCAACTTCCTGGTAAGGTATCCGGCGTTGGCTGTCTTCAAAGCTGTATCGGCAAGACCCTTTCTGGCACCGTGGGTGGAGACGAAGTACTGCAGGACCGACAGTCCCTCTCTGAAGTTGCTGGTGATGGGTGTTTCTATAATATCACCTGAAGGCTTTGCCATCAGTCCTCTCATGCCCGCCAACTGCCTGATCTGGGCAGTACCACCACGGGCACCCGATTCGGCCATGATGTATATGGAGTTGAAGTCTTTAGGGGTACCATCGGGATTGAAGCCGTTTTCGTTCATAATCTCTTCGTCCTTCTTCTTCAGCATCTCTATAAGGTCATTGGTCACCTTCTCCGTAGCCTCGTTCCATATAGCAACGGCCTTGTTG
>JALWBK010000193.1 GCA_027037155.1 bacterium
CTTCCAACCAGTCTCGGTAGGCAGGGCGCGCCCTATTAAACCCCCACGGGTACCCACTGTCTTGGACCGATTACCTTCCAATCTCCTCCAGAGCCTGGTTGGGATCCACCTTAACCCCCGGACCCATAGTGGAAGAAACGGTTATGCTCCTAAAGTACTGTCCCTTTGCTGCTGCAGGCTTAGCCCTCCACAGGGCCTCAAGAACGGCCTTTGCATTCTCATACAGCTTTTCCACATCAAAGGAGACTTTACCAATGGGAACGTGCACATTTCCAGCCTTATCCACCCTGAACTCTATCTTACCCTTCTTAAGCTCTTGCACAGCCTTGGCAACATCCATGGTAACGGTACCGGCCTTGGGATTGGGCATCAATCCACGGGGACCAAGGATACGTCCAAGCCTTCCCACCAGAGGCATCATATCAGGAGTGGCCACCGCCTTATCAAACTCTAACCATCCCTCCTTCTGGATCTTCTGCACCAACTCCTCGGCACCTACATAGTCGGCTCCGGCCTCTTCCGCCTCCTTCGCCTTCTCACCCTTGGCAAACACCAATACCCTAACCTCTTTGCCCGTACCATGAGGCAAGGTGACAGCACCCCTGACCATCTGATCGGCATGTCTGGGATCAACACCCAACCTCACCGCAAGCTCTACGGTCTCGTCAAAGTTCCTCTGGGCCACCTCGCTCATCTTCTTGACGAGCTCCAGGGCCTCTTTCAGGGAATACTTTCTGTTTCTGTCAACAAGTTTAAGCGCTTCTAAATACTTCTTCCCTCTCTTCGGCATCTATGCCTCCCACTCACAGTGGTATTTGAACTACTCAGTCCTCCACTACCTCTATGCCCATACTACGGGCAGTTCCCTCTATTATCTTCATGGCCTTCTCAATATCATCGGTGTTAAGATCTGGAAGCTTCTGCTGAGCTATCTCCCTTACCTGGCTCTTGGTCACCCTGCCAACCTTCTCCCTAAGAGGATCGTGGGCCCCCTTAGCCACACCGGCTGCCATCTTCAACAACACAGAAGCTGGAGGTGTTTTGGTGATGAAGTCAAAAGATCTATCCTCATAAACGGTTATAACCACGGGAATTATTATGCCCTGCTTATCCTTAGTCCTGGCATTAAATTCCTTACAAAAGGCCATTATGTTTACGCCATGCTGACCAAGGGCAGGTCCAACTGGCGGGGATGGAGATGCCTGTCCCCCAGGGATCTGTAACTTGATTTTGGCCACAACCTTCTTCCCCATTAGCTAAACCTCCGCTATAGCTTTTCCACCTGAAGATAATCAAGCTCCACAGGCGTGGATCTGCCAAAGATGCTAACCAACACCCTCAACTTTTGCTTATCGGGATATACCTCGTCCACCACCCCGGTGAAGTTCTCAAAGGGGCCATCTATAACTTTCACGTAATCTCCCTTCATAAACTCCTCGGTTCCTGCTGCCTTCTTAGAAGCGATCCTCTCAAGTATCTCCTGGACTTCTTCTTCGGGGATGGGAGTAGGTTTTCTACCTGTACCCACGAAACCGGTCACCCAAGGAGTCCTTCTAACCAAATACCAAGTATCATCGTCCAAAACCATCTTTATAAGCACGTACCCTGGAAAGACCTTTTTCTGACTCTGAACCCTCTTCCCCTTTTTAAGCTCCACCACCTCTCTGGTGGGAACCACTATCTCTTCAATACGATCCTCCAAGCCTTTAGCCTTCGCCCTTTCCAGGATACTCTTCTTTACCTTCTCCTCGTATCCGGAATAGGTATGGATGATGTACCAACGAGAGATCTTTCCATTCATACCAAACCCTGCCCCATCAGAATGCAAGAAGTTTACCTATAAGACGCGAGAACAAAAAGTCAAGAAGTCCAAGGTAAATAGCTATAAACAGTGTGAAGGTGATGACGCCAATAGATGCAGCAATGGTCTGCTTACGATTGGGGAAAACCACCCGTTTAAACTCAGCCTTTGCCCCCTCAAGAAACTCCTTTAATTTAGCGAGATCCATCTCACGCCCTCTCCAGACACAATAAAATGGCAGGCCGGGGAGGAATCGAACCCCCAACCACGGGATTTGGAGTCCCGCGCTCTACCAATTGAGCTACCGGCCTGCACTACCTTACTTCTTTATGCAGCGTATGCTTTCTACACCACTTGCAGTATTTTCTCAACTCCAAACGCTCAGGATGTTTCGTCTTGTTCTTAGTAGTAGTATAATTTCTTCTTTTACACTCTGTACAGGCTAAGGTTATCGTCTCCCTCATGGCTTAATCCTCTATAACCTCCGTTACTACTCCTGCCCCTACTGTCCTTCCTCCTTCCCTTATCGCAAACCTCAAACCAGGCTCCAACGCAACAGGATAAATCAGCTCCACATACATGTTCACATTATC
>JALWBK010000194.1 GCA_027037155.1 bacterium
GGTGAGCGCTTTAAGGTTCTTATTCAGCAGAAAGGGCTGGATGAAAATATTTCGTTGAGGTGTTTGAGCCATGCTCCAAAACGGAAGGCCTTTGATTTGTGACAGGATAGTAAAAGAGATTGAGATAAGAATAGCTTCCGACAGGGAAAGAGGAGCATCGGAGCTTTACCGCGAGGCACTGGCCATTCTCAGGAAGTGGCTTGCCGAAGAGGTGTTGGATGAGCAGTGCTTTAAGCGGATGTTGGGGGCGTTGGTTAAGGGACAGCCTTCCATGGCACCTATGCTCAATCTCGCCAACAGGCTTTTGCTCTCTTTAGTGGAAGGATGGGATAAGGTTAAAGAAGAGGTGGATAGGGAAATAGAGGAGTGTGAAAGGCGCATAGATGAGGTGGTGAGCAATGCGGTTAAGCACCTTGCACAGTTCAGACGCTTTGCCACCGTTTCCTACAGCTCCACCATAAAGCGGTTATTTGAAAGGCTTTCTCAGGAAAAGGAAGTTTCTCTTATGATAGGCAAAGGAGATCCCGTTGAGTACGGACTTCGTTTGGCCGATGAGCTGGTGGATTTTAGGGTGGAGACTTGGATTACCACCGATGCGCTTCTGCCCTACGCTGTTAAGCAGGTTGATGCAGTGGTGGTGGGTGCCGACTCTGTGGATGAGTATTTGATGGTGAATGGTGCCGGAACCTTTGCCCTTGTTCTTGCGGCACGCCATTACGGAGTTCCCGTCTATGTGGTATGCGGCACCGAGAAGTTTCTTCCAACGCTTCTTTCAAGGTATCATGTGGTGAAAGAGGAGCCGTTTCCGCAAAAACTTCAAAAACCCCATAAAGTGTTTTACAGGATCTTTGATGTCACCCCTGTGGATCTCATTACGGGATTTATCACAGAAAAGGGCGTGTGGGACAAAGAGGCGTTTAAAAGCTTTATATCACAGCTTCCCGTGTCTAACGAGTTTCACTCGCTTTTGGAACTTTGAGGAAGTTTAACCTCTTTGATGTTGAATAGGTTGGCAATCTCCTCCAAGGTGTGCACGCACTTATCGCAGATCTCCTCAAATCTTGAGGGAGCAAGTCCACACATTTCAAGCTCTTCCTTTAGCATTTTCTGATCAGACTCACGGGGCGGTACTTTAGAGGAGATAGCAACGGGTACCGCTGAGGTCTTGTCAAGTCCAATCTTCCTTATCTTCTCAAGGGGCTCAATATGTAACCCTATGCAGCACACATGGATAGCCGGAAGCTTCCACCTCTTGGCCATCCATGCCCCTGCTTGGGCATGGTTCCAGGAGAGCTTTTCGTTTTCTATCTCTGAAAGGGGACGCTTCTCTTTCAGCCACGTCTCATAAACCATTTTGTATTCGTTGAACCATTCTTTCAGAAGCACAGGGAGAGCAATGTCTTGAAGGAGTGCTGCAACAAAGGCCTCGTCCGGACTTCCCATCTTTAACTCTTTAGAGAGTTCCCTGCTTACCAATGCCCTGTAAAGAGATGTGCTCCAGAACAGGTTGAAATCAAAACCACCCACATCGGGGTTTTTGACGGCCTTTTGAACCCCGTAGGCGACGGCGATGCTTTCAATGTTTCTAAGTCCCAATGCAGAGACTGCTTGTTGAACCGTCTTTATCTCGCTTTTGAATCCAAAGAACGCTGAGTTGGCAACCTTCAATATCTCAACCGAAAGCCCCGGATCTGAGTTTATGATGTTAGCGATCTTCTTGACATCGCATTCAGGTTCTTGAAGGGCTTCGTTTAGCTTCATTACGGCTTCTGGCAGGATAGGAACCTCTTTGTCTCCGAAGATTCTCTCAAAATTACCGGTACTTAGGGCGGCGTACCTCTTTATTTTTTCAAAAATCTTCATTATTTCTACTCCGAAACAAGTATATTCACTGGAGGGGCAAAATCAAGTTCTCAGACAAGATAGCTTGGTGGATAGCAAAGGCCGCAAGGCTTTCTTACTGGTACCTTGTCTCAAGGTTTGGGGTTAAGCACATAACCGCTATTTACCTTCTTTTGGCCATCTTTCTCTGCATGGCTGTGATGGGTGTCGTTGCACATTTTACCAAGTGGGTTTTCATCTTTCCTTCCTTGGGTCCCTCTGTTTTTCTCATATTTTACTTTCCCTCTTCCCCAATGGCATCTCCAAAAAATACAATTGTGGGCCACTTTGCGGGTCTTATCATAGGGTATGCATCTTACCAGTTTTTGCATTCCTTGGGTTTCGCTTCTCATCAAGGTCTAATGATAGCCTCATCGGGTCTTTCCATGGGACTGTTGGGTGTTTTTATGGTTTACAGCGGGATACTGCATCCACCGGCTGCATCCACCTGTCTCATAGCATCTTTAGGACTTGTCAAGTGTGCATCCCAGATGGTCGGTATGGTGT
>JALWBK010000195.1 GCA_027037155.1 bacterium
GCACTATAAAGATAAGGGGCAGCGTGGAGATTGAGCAGATAAAGAAGAGAACAGCCCTTGTCATCACAGAGGTGCCTTACCAGGTTAACAAGGCATCTTTGGTTGAAAAGATATCCAACTTGGCAGAGGCGGGTAAGTTGGGGGACATTGCGGCCATCAGGGACGAATCAAATAGGGAGGGCATAAGGGTAGTCATAGAGCTGAAACAGGGAGAGGACCCCGAACTTGTGAAGAGAAGGCTTTTTAAGCTCACGCCTCTTGAAACGGGCTACGGTATTATACTTCTTGCCATTCACAACAACGAGCCCAAGCTGCTCAACCTCAAAGAGGCTATCTCTATCTTTATAGAGCACCGCAAAGAAGTTATCCTTAGAAGAACCCGCTTTGACCTTGATAAGGCATTGGAGAGAGAACACATTCTTGAGGGCATAAAGATAGCCCTGGATCATTTAGACGAGGTTATAGAGACCATCAGAGCTTCTCGCACCCCTCAAGAGGCAAGGGATGCCCTTATCGAAAAGTTCGGACTTACCGAAAGGCAGGCGCAGGCCATCTTGGACATGAAGCTCCAGAGGCTTACAGGACTTGAGCGTGAAAAAGTTGAAAAAGAGCTGGAGGAGGTAAGAGCTCTCATCAGGGATTTACAGGACATACTGACCCGCGAGGAGAGACTACTGGATGAGGTAAAGAAGGAGCTGATTGAGATAAAGGAAAAGTACGGAGACAAGAGAAGGACCCGGTTAGTGGAAGCTGTTAAGGAGTACGATCCACTGGAGATGATAAAGGACGAGGAGGTGGTGGTTACCATCACCCGCAAGGGCTACATCAAGCGGGTACCCCTTACGGAATACAGGGGACAGAGAAGGGGAGGAAGAGGCAGAAAGGCCGTTGATATGAAGGGTGGAGATTTTGTTGAACATCTATACATCTCCTCCACTCATGACACGCTCTTAATATTCAGCGATAGAGGAAAGGCCTATGGGATAAAGGTATACGAAGTGCCAGAGGCCAGCAGACAGTCCCGCGGCAAGCCCATTGAGCACTTCATAGGGCTTGATGAAGGAGAAAAGGTGGCCTCCATCGTCCATGTTTCCCGCAACTTCTCTGGAAACCTCATCATGATAACTAAAAACGGTACCATAAAGAAGACGAAGGCCGAGGCCTTCGCCAACGCCAGAAGAAGCGGAATCATTGCCATCAACCTTGATAAGGGTGACGCCCTTGTGGATGTGGGTTTGGTAAACGGCGACAAGTTAGTGGTCATTGGAACGAGACATGGCAGAGCGGTGGTCTTCTCCTCGGCAGAAGTAAGAGATATGGGGAGAACCGCGAAAGGAGTGCGGGGAGTAAGGTTGAGGGATAACGACGCAGTAGTGGGTATGGACATTGGCGAGCCTGAGACCTTTGTGGTTACCGTAACGGAGAAGGGCTACGGAAAGAAAACCCGCATAGAGGAGTTCAGAGTAACAGGCAGAGGTGCCCAGGGAGTCACGGCCCATAAGATATCGGAAAAGACCGGTTTCATGGTAAACCTCAAGGTGGTTAGAGAAGGTGATGAGCTGATGCTTATCACAAAGGACGGAATGGCGATAAGGTTAGAGGCCAAGGAGATTCCCGTTTACGGTAGAGCGGCTTCAGGGGTACGCCTTGTGCAGACCGATTCAGAAGTGGCTTCTGTGTGTAAGGTCCCCAATGGAAATAAGTAAGGTAGAGTTTGACAGGCAGTTTCTTTCCCAGGGGCTTCTCTGCGGTGTGGATGAAGCGGGAAGAGGTTGTCTTGCAGGTCCTGTAGTGGCGGCTGCTGTGGTTTACGACGTTACGCACCTTCCAAATATATCAGTGGACGACTCCAAAAGGCTTTCTCCTGAAATGAGAGAAGCCCTCTTTGCCGAGATACTGAAGACAGCCGTGGATTACGCCGTTGGAGTGGCAAGCTGGAAGAAGATTGACGAAATGAATATAAGGGAAGCAAGCCGCTACGCCATGCTTAAAGCCGTTAAAAACCTAAAGATCAAGCCTGAAGTAGTATTAGTTGATGGCAACATCTCTCTTGAAGTTTCCGAAAGATGCTATTCAATAGTGAAGGGAGACGCCAAAAGCTTTGTAGTGGGATGTGCATCTATCGTTGCCAAGGTGGTTAGAGACAGGCTTATGGTGCGCTACCACCGGCTGTTCCCGCATTATGCCTTTGACAAACACAAAGGTTACCCCACCAAGCAGCATAGAGAGTCCATAAAGAGATTCGGCGTTTCTCCCATTCACAGGTTAAGCTTCAGATTAGGTGTGTAGCCTTGAAGAGAAAGGAGTTGGGCAAATTAGGGGAGGAGTTAGCCACATCGTACCTTAGGGAGAACGGATACGAGATAGTTGAGCGAAACTTCAACTGC
>JALWBK010000196.1 GCA_027037155.1 bacterium
TACGGATTTAAAAGGGAGGCTTTAAAACTCTTTTCCGCTATGCTTGATGCGGTGGCGCATTTTCCAGATTACAGGGTGCCCGAGCTGTTCTGCGGCTTTCCTAAGGATTCGTTTAAGCCTCCTGTACCGTATCCCGTGGCCTGTTCACCCCAGGCATGGTCCTCAGCCAGTGTGGTGTTTATGCTGACGTCCCTTTTGGGGATGGAGGTTGACGCCTTAAACAAGACCCTTGTTTTTAACAATCCGGTGTTGCCTGCCTTTGTGAAGGAGCTGAGGATAAGCGGCTGGAAGACACCTTTTTTCGGGCCTTTTTCCTTCAGGTTTGTTAACGTAGATGGCAGGGTTGCGGTGGAGACGTTAGAGAAGCCCGCTGGGTGGAAGGTGGTTGTAATAGTTGGTTGAAGTTGACATAACCCTTCTGTAGGGCTAAGTTTCTGGACGTTATTCAATCTTTCTGGGAGGAGTGCCATGGACTACAAGGATACCCTTAACCTTCCGAAGACCGCTTTCAAGATGAAGGCAAATCTTGTGCAGAGGGAGCCTGAATTCCTGAAAAGATGGGAGCAGATGGATATTTATCATAAACTTATGCAGGAGAGGAAGGATGCTCCGTTGTTTGTGCTTCACGATGGACCTCCCTACGCTAACGGTAACATCCACATAGGGCATGCTTTGAACAAGATTTTGAAGGACTTTGTGCTTAAGTCAAAGTCTATGGAGGGATACAGAACCCCTTATGTGCCAGGATGGGATTGTCACGGTCTTCCGATAGAGCATCAGGTGGATAAAGAGCTGGGGCCTAAAAAGAGGGAGATGACAAAGGATCAGATAAGGAAGCTGTGTAGAAGGTATGCGGAAAAGTACGTGAAGATCCAAAGAGAAGAGTTTAAAAGGCTTGGCGTTTTCGGAGATTGGGAAAACCCTTACATCACCATGGATTACACCTATGAAGCGGATATTGTCAGGGAGCTTGGCAAGATCTTTGAGAGGGGACTTGCGTACAAGGGATTAAAGCCCGTTTACTGGTGTATCAACTGTGTCACTGCTTTGGCAGAGGCGGAGGTTGAGTACGCCGATCACACTTCCCTTTCCGTGTATGTGAAGTTTCCCTGTAAGGATGATTTTACCAAGGCCATACCGGAGCTTGGGAGTGTGGAAAAGGCTGCCTATGTGGTTATCTGGACTACCACGCCCTGGACCCTTCCTGCCAACCTTGCCATAGCCCTGCATCCTGAGTTTGTGTACGCGGCGGTGGATGTGGGAGAGGAGGTCTGGATCCTTGCTGAAGGGCTGTTGGAGGATTGTCTTTCCCGTTTTGGAGTGGAGGGCAAAGTTATTGGCAAGGCCAAAGGTAAGGAGTTTGAGGGTCTGAAATGTAGTCATCCTTTTGAGCCCAGGGATTCAGTAATAATCCTCGCTGATTTTGTGACCTTGGTTCAGGGAACCGGTTGTGTGCACATCGCACCGGGACACGGAGAGGAGGACTACCAAGTTGGCTTAAAGTACGGACTGGAGGTTTACAATCCTGTGGATGACGAGGGAAGGTTTGACGATACGGTTAGCTACTTCAAGGGTGAGAATATTTGGGATGCCAATCCCAAAATTGTGGAGCTTTTAAGGGAAAAGGGTCTTTTGATTGCACAGGAAGACGTGGTTCACTCCTATCCTCACTGTTGGAGATGTAAGAAGCCGGTTATCTTTAGAGCCACACCCCAGTGGTTCATATCTATGGAGAAGAACGACTTTAGAAAGAGAGCTCTTGAGGCTATTGACGAGGTGAAGTGGGTGCCCTCCTGGGGAAGGGTGCGCATAAGGGAGATGGTCAGCCAGAGGCCCGATTGGTGTATTTCAAGGCAGAGGGCGTGGGGAGTGCCCATCACAGTGGTCTACTGTAAGAAATGCGGTGAACTTATCGCCGACAGCTTTATCTTTGAGAATGTGGCGGAGTTAGTTGAGAAAGAGGGGGCGGACGTTTGGTTTACCAAAGATGTTAAGGAGTTTCTGCCTGAGGGCTTTACCTGTCCCAAGTGTGGGGGAAGTGAGTTTGTTAAGGAGATGGACATTTTGGATGTATGGTTTGACTCTGGAGTAAGTCATGCGGCTGTTCTTGAACGAAGAGAAGACCTAAGGTGGCCTGCGGACATGTATTTGGAGGGAAGTGACCAGCACAGGGGCTGGTTCCAAAGCTCCCTTTTGGAGTCGGTGGCAACCAGGAACAGAGCGCCTTATAAGATAGTGCTCACCCACGGTTTTGTGGTTGATGGTAAAGGACGAAAGATGTCCAAATCTTTGGGCAACGTCATCTCGCCCCAAGACGTGATAAAGAAGTACGGTGCAGAAATCCTGAGGCTCTGGGTGGCTGCGGAGGACTACAC
>JALWBK010000197.1 GCA_027037155.1 bacterium
AAGAAATGCCGCTTCAAAAACTGTGATATGCCAAAGCGCTCCAGCAAAATCCTTGTTTGTGCCGAAGGCCAGAACTGCACATTACCCACGCACACCAGTTTAAAATCGGCACTCAAGTGGGAAAGTGCCTTACGAACCCCAGGCAGAACCATAGACTCATCCGCCACTATGACAGCCCTGGCACACGCCCTTCGCACAACATCAACGTCCACACCAAGCACCTCTGCAAACAGATCCTGACAGATAAAAACAGCCTCCCTCGCAGGAAGCTTGCCCGCATACCTTAGCTCCTTTGCTCTTCTTCTGGCCTCTTTGAAGGCACTTTCAACCTGTGAAGAGGATAATCCGGAAAGAGAAGCCACCTCCTCCACTATGTAAGAAAGCATCTTCTCCAAGCTCAGAAGCGTTCCCCAGACATCAAAGCTTATCACACGCATACAGAAAACCTCCGACTCTTGTAGAAGTAACAGCTTTGGTTTATTACCTAAAAAGCACATTTTGTTCAAAGGAGTAATCCAATGAAGATCTTTCTAACGGGAAAGCCAGGCGTGGGAAAAACCACAGCCATCACAAACCTGCTCAGGTTACTCAATGAAAAGGCTGTAGGATTCTACACCAAAGAGATACGAGAAGAGGGAAAAAGGGTAGGATTCAAGCTTGTAACCACATGGGGAGAAGAGTTCGTCTTTGCCCACATCAGCTTTGATGGACCCAGGGTCTCCAAGTACGGCGTGAACTTAGAGGTACTGGAAAGCGTCATATCAAGGATAAACGCCCTCTCCTCTAACCGCTTGGTTGTAATTGACGAGATTGGCAAGATGGAAACCCTCTCCGGCAACTTCGTACGATGGGTGAATAGAATCCTCTCCTCTCCATCACCGGTTATAGGTACCATTCCCATCAGGTCCAAACATCCTCTGGTAGAAAAGATCCGTAGAAAATACCCCGTGTGGGAGGTGACTCCAGTCAACAGAGATGCCATGCCCTTTCGAATCTTAGACGCAATAAACAAGGAGGCTCTTATATGAAGAAGATAGCAATACTTCTATTTGTCCCCTTCCTCACTTCCTGCGTAGCACTTATAGCAGCAGGAGGAGCTGGAGGGATAGTAGGCTACAAGTACATAAAAGGAGAACTACACGTAACCTACAATAAGGACTTCAGCACCACCTGGGCCGCAGTGAAGGCAGCCATCAAAGATATGAAGCTAAAGACAGTGGAAGAGGCCCACGACCAAGCAGAGGGTTACATCAAAGCGGTAAGTACCCTCGGCAAAAAGGTCAAGATAAAGGTTAAATACAATGGCAAATTCTCCAAGGTATCCATTCGAGTGGGAACCTTGGGGGATTTAGATTACTCCTTGGCGATAAAGTACAGAATTGATGCCCACTTAAATAGATAGGAGGGAGGGCGGGACCCTCCGCTCCCTTTTAAAGAAGCCTACACTTGTAGCCGTAAACGTGGATTCCAGCCTCGCCTTCAGAAAAGATCTTTCTAAAGACCAGCTCCACAGGAGCGCCTATCTTCACCAGCTCCTCATAGTTGGCGTTGGGAGGAAGGTCGGTTACCTGGCACATGAGCTTGGTTCCATCCTCAAGCTCCACTATGGCAAGAACGATGGGCTTTTGGATCTTGAAATCCACAGGGGGAGTCCTAACCACAGTGTAGGTGAGAATCTTACCCTTGCTGGGCAACATGTACGCCTCAAACTCCTCTCCCCCACAGTTGGGACAGACCAACCTGGGAGGGAAGTTGACCTTACCACACTTCTTACACTTGTTGGCCTCAAGTCTATATCTCTGCGGTATCTCCTTATAAACCCTTGGCGTAAGCATTAGAGCACCTCCAAAATATGTACTGTTGAGCTTGCACCGGAACCGCCCATGTTCTGGGCAAGTCCACGCTTAGCGTTCTTCACCTGACGCTCACCTGCGGTGCCTCTAAGCTGCTCCACCAACTCGCAGATCTGAGCCACTCCAGTGGCTCCCACAGGGTGGCCCTTGGACTTCAAACCGCCGCTGGTGTTGATGGGTATCTCTCCATCAAGGGCCGTCTTACCAGCCTCCACAGCCTCTGCACCCTTGCCAGGCTCAAAGAAACCAAGAGCCTCAGTTACACAAATCTCGGCTATGGTGAAGCAGTCGTGCACCTCGGCAAAGTCAATGTCCTTGGGTGTCACTCCAGCCATCTTGTAAGCTCTTTCAGCAGCCTTGGCCACAACGTCCAAATAGGTGATGTCGTCTCTCTGGGCCAGAGCAATGGTGCTCGTAGCAGCGCCAGAGCCGGCTACCTTTATGATGGTATCGGTGTACTTCTTAGCAAGCTCAACAGGGCAAAGTATCACAGCCGCAGCACCATCGGT
>JALWBK010000198.1 GCA_027037155.1 bacterium
GTGGAAGGACTGTGGTACCGTCTGTGTGGTTCTTGTGCGGGAAGGTAAGGTGGCCTACGTTGTTAAGATTTTCTGTGGAGATGGGTTTGTAGGCCGTTTAAGGGATGTTTTTAATATACTTCTTCACACCTTTTCCAACGCCTGGGATCGGATGGTGGTTTCCAATGAGCTTAACGAGACCTTGAAGGAGATCATATTAACCTTAAGTGAAGTGTTGGAGACCAGATCTGGAGAGACGGGAGAGCACGTAAACAGGGTATCAAGTATAGTCTACGAAATGGCTAAGGCCCTGGGCTTTGATGAAAGAACCGCTTTTGAGTGGAAACTTGCATCTATGATGCACGATATTGGAAAAATAGGGATTCCCGATGCTATTCTTAACAAACCGGGCAAGCTTACACCTGAGGAGTTTGAGGCGATTAAGCGCCATACTATTATTGGTTACGAGATTCTTTCGCGGTCAAAGCGCCGTATCTTTAAGATGGCGGCAAGCATTGCTCTTAACCACCATGAGAACTGGGATGGTACGGGGTATCCCAACGGTTTGAAGGGGGAGGAGATCCCTCTTGAGGCACGGGTGACCTCCATTGCCGATGTGTACGATGCCCTTTCCAGCGATAGGGTATACAGGAAGGCGTGGCCTGAGGAGAAGGTGTTTGAGTATATAAAGGAGAATGCCGGAAAGAAGTTTGATCCTGCTTTGGTTAAGCTCTTTTTTGAGATCGTTGATGTGGGGGTGTAGTGATGGGCTTTCCCGTTCACAGGCCAAGAAGGTTAAGGGTGAATGAGAATATAAGGAGGATGGTGAGAGAAACAAAGCTTAGCGTGGATGATCTTGTGCAGCCTTTTTTTGTGATATATGGGGAGAAGGTTAGAAATCCGGTGGAGTCTATGCCCGGTGTGTATCAGCTGTCTATTGACTATTTGGTGGAGGAGGTGAAAAAAGCGAGGGACCTTGGTATCCCAGCGGTGATTCTCTTTGGAATTCCTGAAAAGAAGGATCCGGTAGCTTCTGGAGCTTACGATGAAAACGGTATTATCCAGAGGGCCGTTAGGGCGATTAAGGAGAAGGTGGACGATATTATAGTTATTACCGATGTTTGTCTTTGTGAGTACACAAGTCACGGCCACTGTGGTCTTGTGAAGGGCAGTGAAGTGCTTAACGATCCAACTTTAGAGCTTCTTGCCAAAACCGCCGTTTCCCATGCCAAGGCTGGGGCAGATATAGTGGCTCCCTCTGATATGATGGATGGAAGAGTGGCTGCTATAAGGGAAGCCCTTGATGGTGAGGGCTTTTACAACGTGGCTATAATGTCTTACTCGGTGAAGTACGCTTCTTCTTACTATGGGCCTTTCAGAGATGCGGCTGACTCGGCTCCCAAGTTCGGTGACAGACGCTCATATCAGATGGATCCTCCCAATGCCAAGGAAGCTATTAAGGAAGCATCTTTGGATATCGAGGAGGGGGCTGACATAATTATGGTGAAGCCTGCACTTCCCTACCTTGACGTTATAAGGCTCGTTAAGGACACCTTCCCCGAGATTCCTCTCGCGGCGTACAACGTTAGCGGAGAGTATTCCATGATAAAGGCGGCGGCGAAGTTAGGGTGGATAGATTATGAGAGGGTGGTGATGGAAACTCTCGTTGGAATAAAGCGTGCTGGTGCCGATATTATACTTACCTATTTTGCCATGGAGGTTGCAGAAAAGCTGATAAGTTAATATAAAGCAGCTGAAATAAAGAGTCGGAGGAGGTAAAAATGGGTTTGAATCTCGTTCAGAAGATTTTGAAGGAGCATCTGGTAGAGGGAAAGCTTGAACCTGGTGAAGAGATAGCCATACGTATTGATCAGACGCTTTATCAGGATGCCACTGGTACCATGGCGGCCCTTGAGTTTGAGATGATGGGGGTTCCTAAGGTCCAGACCGAGCGTTCCGTTATCTATATTGATCACAAAACCATCCAAATGGGATTTGAGGACAAGGACGATCACGAGTACCTCAGAACTTTTGCCGCCAAGTACGGATGCTATTATTCAAAGCCCGGTAACGGTATCTGCCATCAGGTGCACCTTGAGCGCTTTGGGAAGCCTGGAAAGACCTTGCTGGGTTCTGACTCCCACACGCCTACAGGCGGTGGTATTGGTATGATAGCCATAGGTGCCGGTGGTTTGGATGTGTCTGCCGCTATGGCCGGTCGTCCCTTTTACATGACCTGTCCCAAGGTTATTGGTGTGAAGCTAACCGGTAGGCTTAAGCCTTGGGTTTCCGCCAAGGATGTTATACTGAAGATGTTGGAAATTTTAACTACCAAGGGTAACGTTGGCTGG
>JALWBK010000199.1 GCA_027037155.1 bacterium
GCCTATGGAGGGAAATTTTGCATACCAGGACCTCATAAAAAAGTTTTTTTCTCCAGAGAAGCTGTTTGAAAAACCTGAGGCATTAAAAGGGATAAGGGTTTTAGATGTGACTGCAGTGGTGCTTGGTCCTGCTGCGGTGGACTACTTGGGTGAGTTTGGGGCCGAAATTATTAAGTTTGAGCCGGCCCATGGCGATCAGATGCGCTTCGTTACGCCTTTTGCCTACTTTTGGAAGAATATGTCTCCTGGTCTGTGGGAGCAGCAGCACAACAGATACTGGGTAGGGATGCATCTGGGGCATCCCAAGGCAAAAGAGCTCTTTCTAAAGTTTGTTGAGAAGGCGGATGTTGTGGTGGACAATCTCACCCCTGGTAGATTGGCACAGTGGGGCGTTGATTACAGTGTGTTGAGGGAGATTAATCCAAGGATCATTCAGCTTCACGTGTCCGGTTTCGGTAGCTGGGGTCCGTGGACCGGTAGAACCTCTTACGATGCCATAGCCCAGTCCATGGGTGGTCTGGCGTACATCACTGGCTTTGAAGATAGAGGTCCCATCAAGAGTGGTGTGTGGATTGCAGACTGGATAAATGGCTTGATGTGTGCGGTGGCTATTGTGGCGGCTCTCAACTACAGGGAGAAGACAGGTGAGGGGCAGTTTATAGACATGCAGCAGGTGGAGAATGTGATCAGGATGCTGGATTGGACCTGGATTTACACCTATCTTACTGGCAAGAACAGGCCCAGAGCTGGCAACAGGGATCTTGCCATCTGTCCTTCTGATCTTTTTGACTGCGCCGATGGCTGGGTAGCTATAACCGCATTCACCGAGGAGGAGTTTGAGGGCCTTTGTAAAGCCATGAACAGGATGGATCTCTTTGAGAAGTACAGAGATCCCTTGGAGAGGCTGAAGGATGAGAATGCAAGGGCCCTTTTGAAGGAGATTGCCGAGTGGGTCAAGGACAAGAACTCTGAGTATATCATCAAGCTGGCTGATGAGTATGGCTTTGCTGCCACCAGGGTTCTTGAGGTGGACGATGTATACCACGGTGAGCACTTCAACGAGAGAACGGCTATACAAGAATATGAGGACGAGGTTTACGGCTTCTTCAAGGAGCAGGCTTATCCTCCAAGGATGAGTCAGACACCCAGCAGGGTCAAGTGGGGTGCAAGACCTGTGGGCTTTGATAACGAGTATGTGTTTGTCAATATACTCGGGCTTCCCCTTGAAGAGGTCAAGAAGCTTGAGGAGGAGGGAGTCATCTTCAAGTGGAATCCCGAGATACCATCTACATGCCCGCCACCGGATTGGGATGGCAAATCCGGCATAAAGTATCCCTAAAACAAAATTCTTGTAAGGGAGGTTGGCTATGGACGAGAAAAAGATAGTGGGAATGGCTATAAATGCCGATTACGCAAAGTTTATATACAGCATAACCAAGCCAGAGGATATCCCGTTTAAGCCCGAGGCGCTAAGCGATATTACCGTTTTGGATCTTAGCTACGGTAATTTTGCAGGGCTCTTCTGTTCTTCAATCCTTGCTGAGTTAGGGGTGGAGGTTATCAGGATAGAGCCGCCTGGTGGTGATATAGCCAGGAAGATGACTCCCTTTGGAATGATGATAAAGGATACGGGCCTCCCGTATCTGGTAGAGGGAAGGAACAAGTATCACATAACACTGAATCTTGAGACCGAAAAGGGCAGGGAAATTCTCAAGACCTTGGTTCTCAAATCGGATGTTCTTATTGAGACCTTTAAGCCTGGTTATCTGCACTCCTTAGGCCTTGGTTATGATGTGCTGAAGGAGATCAATCCCAAGCTCATCTATTGCGCCATACACACCTACGGACACTTTGGATGTGAGTCCAAAAAGCATGGTAATCAGCCGGATTATGACCTTAACGATCAGGCAAGGGGAGTGGTTATGTCGGTCACTGGAGAGCCCGAGTTGGATCCAGAGGTGCCTCAGGAGTACAAGAAGCCCTTGCGTCAGGGCAACTGGATGGCTTGGTATGTGGCCGGGGCTTGGGCTGCCTTTGGCATAAACTTGGCGCTCTTCCACAGGTATAGGTACGGCAAGGGTCAGTTTATTGACTGTTCACCGCCTGAAGGGCTCTTCTCCATAGCCAACTACCTCTTCCAGTTCTATCACATGACCGGAAGGAAGATGATCAGGGCTGGAAACTACGACTACGCAGTCTTCCCTTATTCGTATTTCAAGTGTAAAGATGGATACACCTTTATCTCAGGTTTCACCGATCCTAATTGGGCTGCACTGTGTGAGATCATGAATAGACCGGATCTAAGGGAGAAATTCCCAACCATAAAGGAGAGGCTTACTCCCGAGAATCAGCCCAAGATCCAGCACGAGATTGAGAAGTGGACGCGGAACTACACCTCCGACGAGATACTGGAGATCATTACCGAGTACAGTAAAAGGCCCGATAAGAAGGGAACCGTTGTTACGGGACGCCTGGAAGAGCCCAAAGATGTACTTCAGAGAGAGCACTGGAGGATGAGAAAGACCTTTGTAGAGATTGAGGATCCCTATTATGGCAAGGTGTTAGTTCAGGATTCCTCCTTTCACGCCATGTCTAAGACACCTGGTAGGATCAAGTGGGTGTGTAGACCCATTGGTGCGGACAACTCCTTTATTTATAAAAAGATGTTAGGATATGGGCCCGGGCAGTTGAGGAAACTTAAAGAAGAAGGAGTGATTTGATAAAAGTAAAGTGATTTTTCTCTGCTTGACAAAATGGTGCAGAATCTGTTTTAAAGGGCTTTGAAAAAATAGTGTGGAGGATTGCTAATGGCGAGAGAGGACTTTCTTAAGTGGGCAGAGCAGGAATTTTCTCTTGAAAAGGTGTTTGAGAAGCCTGAGGCGCTGGATGATATTGTTATAGTTGAGTTTTGTACATTGATATTGGGTCCTGCCACTCCCTCCTATCTGGCCGAGTTTGGTGCCACTGTAATAAAGTTAGAGCTTCCTGGTATGGGTGATACCATGCGATCTCTCACTCCTTGGGGTAAGTTTGTTAAGAATCAGGCGCTTGGTTTCATGAAAGAGGCAAGGAACAAGTTCAGTGTTGGCCTGGATTTGCACTATCCTGAGGGCAAGGAGATATTTAAGGAGTTGATAGCAAAGGCCGACGTTTTTGTAGAGAACCTGAGGGCGGGTACCCTTGATAGATGGGGCATTGGTTATAGACAGTTGAAGGAGATCAATCCGAGGCTCATTTACATAGCCAACAATGGATTTGGACAGTGGGGCCCCTATGTGGACAGGCCCTCTTACGATGCCATAGCCCAGTCTGAGTCCGGTGAGGCTTGGATCTCAGGCTTTCCCGGAAGGTTGCCCATGAAATCCGGTATTTGGCTGTGTGACTATTACGGTGCTCTGGTGGCTGCTGTGGGTATCTTGGCAGCTTTGCACTATAGGGAGCGTACAGGTAAGGGTCAGTACATAGAGTTCTCTCAGGCTGAGAACATCATGAGAGCCATGGACTGGACATGGCTCTACCAGCATCTTACCGGAAAGCCCAGAGACAGGTATGGAAACAGGGATGTGGCTATATGTCCCAGTGATATCTTCATCTCTAAGGATCATGAGTACGTTGCTATAGCTTGTGCCACCGATGAGCAGTTTGCTGCCCTCTGTAAGGCTATGGGCAAACCTGAGTTGGCTGAGGATCCCAGGTTCTCCACACATCTTGAGAGGTTGAAAGATGAGAACGCCAAGGAGCTTCTCGGTATAATAAAAGAGTGGGTGGCAAGTATGGTCTGGCCTGAGATTGATAGGCTTGCCAGACAGTATGGCTTCGGAGCAGAGAAGGTGCACAATGGTAGAGACATTTACACCGATCCTCACTTTGAGGTGAGGGGATTCAAGTGGAGGGTGAAGGATCCCATCTACGGCGAGATTGTAGAAGAGGGTGTGGCGCCTAAATTGAGCGAGACACCCGGTAGGATAAAGTGGGCTGCAAGACCTGTTGGCTTCGACACCTACTACGTGCTCACCAAGTTCCTTGGCAAGACGTGGGATGAGATACAGGAGCTTGAGGCCAAGGGTGTGATAGGCAAGTGGAACGATATGCCTGGTAGAAAGCCACCCGAAGACTGGGACGGCAAATCCGGAATCATTTATCCCTAAAATCAAACGTGTGAAGGAGGATATAAGATGGCAGAGATGAAGCCTTGGGATGAGTGGATTAGGGAGCACGATGATCCCAAATACGCGAGGAAGAAGCCCGAAGCTTTGGATGATCTCTGGGTGATAGACTGTTCCTACGCCAACATGGCGGGTGTCTTCTGCTCTTCTATCTTAGCCGAGATGGGAGCCAACGTGATAAGGATTGAGCCGCCTGGTGGAGATCCCGTCAGGACCTATACGCCCTTTGGCATAACCCACAAGGGAGAGGGCCTTGGTTATCTGAACGAGGGAAGGAACAAGTACCATATAACTCTGAACCTTGAAACGGAAGAGGGAAGGGAGATCTTTCGCAAGCTGGCAAAGAAGATGGATGTTATAATAGAGTCCTTCCTGCCCGGTACTATGGATGAATGGGGCATAGGGTACAGACAGCTCAGAGAGGAGAACCCTGGACTTATCTACTGTGCTATATACACTTATGGGCAGTACGGTCCAAAGGCTAACTGCGGCAAAGCAGATGTTGACGTAATCAACCAGGCCATGTCTGGAATAACTTATGTCTCTGGTGAGTATGTGGAGGACCCCAACGATCCAAAAGAGTGGGAGGTTCCTACCAAGCAGGGCAACTGGATGGGATGGTACTGTGGTGGTGCGTACGCAGCCTTTGCTATTCTTACAGCCCTTCACTACAGGGATAGGACCGGCAAGGGACAGATGATAGATCTATCGCCTGCTGAGGCTTACGGCAGGATGATCAACTACAACCTCACTTATTACCAGTTCTACGGCGATACTGTAGAGAGGGTGGGTAACCTTGATGCAGGCGTTTTCTGTTACACCTACTTCAAGTGTAAGGACGGCTTCTGCTTCCTCTCCGGCTTTGCCGATCCCAATTGGGCACTGTTGTGTGAGATAATAGAGAGGCCGGATCTGCGGGAGAAGTATCCCACCATCTTTGAGAGGTTGAACTTTGAGAACCAGAAAGCTGCTTACAAGGAGATAGAGAAGTGGACGGTGGACAAGACGTACCAGGAGATCTTTGACATAGTTATGAAGGCAAACAAAGAGGCGAAAGAGAGCGGTAAAGGAGGAGTGGTGGTTCCTGGAAAGGTTTGCTCTTCCTGGGAGGCCATGCATACTGATAACTGGTGGGAGAGAGGCGCCTTTGAGAAAATCAACGATCCTGTGTACGGAGAGTTGGTTATCTGTAATCAGCCTTGGAAGATGACCGAGACACCACCGAGGGTCAAGTGGGTGTGCAGGCCTGTAGGTGCCGATAACGAGTATATCTACAAGATATTTATGAACTACTCCAAGGAGGAATTGGAGGAGCTTAAACAGAAAGGTGTGCTTTAGTAGCTGTACTTGTGGATGTTAGAGGGGGCTTTCGCGAAGCCCCCTCTTTTTTTTTGCCTCTTCATCTGGTATCCAAGAGAGCTGATTTCATCAAAAGTTATGGGGGTGAGGTATGTTTTCTTTTTTAGGGGTTGCCTTTGCCGCTGGGTCTGCGTCTAATGCGCCTTCTGGGTGGATGCAGATAATACCGTTGATTCTCATTTTTGTGGTGTTCTGGTTTATCCTCATCTATCCCCAGCAACGCAGGCAGAAGCAGCATAGAAAGATGGTGGAGAGCCTGCAGAAGGGTGATAAGATCGTTACAGTAGGTGGTATTTACGGGGTGGTTACCCACATTGGGGAAAACACGATAATTATCAAGGTTGACGACAATACCAAGTTGGAGATAACCAAAGGAGCTGTTGCGGGGATTGTAGAGAAGAGGTCTAAGTAAGGGAGACAGTGATGAAGGGCTACAAGGTTAGAATACTTCTGGTGCTTGCTGCGGTTATACTTTCTCTGCTGTACCTTTCACCGCTTGCAGGAAAGGGGGAGAAGATCCACTTGGGTCTTGACCTTAAGGGTGGTGTCTATCTTGCCCTTGGAGTAGATCTGGACAAGGCTGTTGAGGCCGATCTGGATAAGTACGCCCTTTTGCTTGAGGATCAGCTTGAGAAGGAGAAGGTGGATTTAGACTCTATCAGGAGAAAGGGTAAGAAGATATACATCAAGCTTCTTCTCGCAGAGGATATTCCCAAGGTTAAAAAGATCGTTGAGGATATGGGAAGCCTCGTGGTGGAGAGGGTGGAGGGTGATACTGTGGTGGTAACCCTTTCTCCCAAAGAGGTGGAGAGGATAAAGAAGAACGCCCTTGATCAGACCCTTGAGGTGATAAGAAACAGGGTTGACGAGTTCGGAGTGGCAGAGCCCGAGATCAGAAAGGCGGGAAGTGACAGGATAATAGTCCAGATTCCAGGTGTGAAGGATCCCGAGAGGGCCATAAAGATTATAGGAAGGACGGCGAGACTGGAGTTTAAGCTTTTGGATGAGGAGCACTCGGTTCAGGAAGCTCTCATGGGCAAGGTTCCTCCCGGTGATGAGATCCTTTACGGTAGGGTGGTGGACAGAAAAACCGGCAGGGTGAAGAAGGTTCCCTATCTTGTGAAGAAGCAGACACTTCTAACAGGTGATCACTTAGTGGATGCCAGAGTCATGATAGACAGCCGTACCAACGAGCCTTACGTTGCCATAAAGTTTGACAAGATCGGGACGAAGATCTTTGCACAGATCACTTCCAAGAACGTTGGAAGAAGGCTTGCCATTATACTGGACAACACCGTCTATTCTGCACCTGTTATAAGGGAGCCTATAACCGGTGGTGAAGCCAGCATTACCGGTAACTTCACCTTTGAAGAAGCACACGATCTTGCCATTGTACTGAGGGCAGGTTCTCTGCCTGCACCTGTGAAGGTTCTTGAGAATAGAACTGTCGGTCCCTCCCTTGGTATGGACTCTATTAGAAAGGGTGTAAGGGCGGCTATTGTAGGACTCATCGTGGTAGTGCTCTTTATGGCGATTTACTACAGACTCTCGGGTATAATCGCCGACATTGCCCTTCTGTTTAACATGATCCTTATTTTGGGAGCCCTTGCGGCCTTTGGAGCAACTCTAACCCTCCCAGGCATTGCAGGTATAGTTCTCACCATAGGAATGTCTGTGGATGCCAATGTTCTGATCTTTGAGAGGATAAGGGAAGAGCTTCGCTTGGGCAGAACCATTAAGGCGGCCATTGAAGCAGGTTTTGAGCGAGCCACCATAACCATTTTAGACGCCAACATCACCACGCTCATTGCGGCACTTATTCTCTTCCAGTACGGTACTGGTCCCATAAAGGGCTTTGCCGTGACGTTGAGCATAGGTATAGTGGCCAGCATGTTCACCGCCGTTGTTTTCTGTAGAGGTGTATTTGAGATGCTGGTTGACGTGTTTAAATTGAAAAAGCTGAGCATTTAAGGGGGATGGAATGTTTGAGATAGTAAAGCCCGGAACCCGCATAGACTTTATGAAGCATAAGGAGAAGGCCATAGCTATTTCTTTAACGCTCATCATCCTCTCTATAGGCGCCATGATCTACAACAAGATCACCATGGGCAGGTTCTTCAACTACGGTGTTGACTTTGCAGGGGGAACGCTCATTCAGGTGAGGTTTAAGAATCCTCCTGATTTAGACGC
>JALWBK010000200.1 GCA_027037155.1 bacterium
CGTCTATGATAAGGGGCTCTTTTTGTGATAAAAGGAAACCATAGGGATCTTTTTCCAGAACAGCCCTTACTTCGGGAAGATCCAGGGTGAGATACTTTCTTTTTGGAAATTCTTTTTGCACTAACGTGGACTTTCCCGTTTGCCTTGCGCCTACAACTGCCACAACCGGGAAGAATCCAAGCGCTTTCTTGATTCTGTCTGCGATTAGGCGTTTTCTATACATGTGTTGAAATTTAGCACTTACCTTGTTGATTTTCAAGGAATGTTTGTAATAAAAACCTACAGACGACCCTATGGTGGCTTGACGTCAAGCCCCAAATTTCCTGTAAAAAGAGAGACTACATCATCAAACTTTGCGGTTATCGAGGTCTTCTGGTACTCCTTTCAATATTTCCTCAATTTCTTTGCGCATCTTTTGGATTGGCAGTAGTTTTCTCATGGGTGGCCCTTCTTTGTTTGGGATTCTGTATTGTCATGCAAAACCTATACCTCATGGACCCTTTTTTAACAGGAATTTTATGACACAACCCAATTTTCCCAAAAGTTGCCTTAGTACACGTTCAAAGATAGAATATCAGAGAGTTAACTTGTGGAGGGTGGAAATATGAACATTAGTTACCTCGCGAATGCAGTTGTAGATTCTATAACAGTTCTTTCTGATTACTACCGTAAAGACCCCTTTATAAAAAGGCTTTTCGACTCAGACGTAGAGATAAACAAGCTTCTTGCCTCTACGGAACAACTTGTTATCAGTCTAATACATACCAAGGAAGGCGCAGAAGGTGCAGAAGAAATGACTTTAGACCTCGTTTCAGAGTATATAGAGAGAGGATTCCCCTATGTTTCTGTTATCAACTGCATTGATAAGCTGAAGAATGAAGTCTTGCACAGACTACCTAATATTACTGTTGACGAAAGGGATAATATCCTATCTGTTTTTGAATTTATCAAAAACCATGTTTCGCAAGGATATATAATAAAGGAACTCACAACTCTTAACATATCTCCATTTGAATCTTTTTCTAATGACAAGATTTATATAAACTTGACAAAATGGATGTATAAATTTAGAGAACTAACCATCTCAAAAAGCTATGAACAAGCTTTACTCTTTGTATCTGAACCTTGTTATCTCCAGAATAGCTTTAAATCTTTAACCTACAAAATAAGATGTGTGAATCACATTCTATGTAGCAACTTAGAAAGAAGCCATAGAGAATTTCACAATACTGCTAAAGACTTTGTATTTGCTATGCATAGAAGAAACTTTATTACAGCTTATTTTTTGCTAATAGATCTCAAGAATAGACTTAATGAATTTGTAAGAAATATAGAAGGAACACTGATCATATTTAGAGATGATGCAGAGAATATACTATTCAAATTTATATCGGATATAGTGAAGGGACCTGGAGAGAAAACTCTTCTAATTATTGGTTTTAAAAATTTGCTTATATTGAGCTCCGTATATTCCAGAGATGAAATAGACGAGATCTTCAATAAACTATTATCTGTACTTGAAAACTTTTCAGATAAGATGGAAAGAACCGTTGTTGTAAAGGGATCTGGTAAAGATATTTTCGTTTTTGCTTTAAATCCTCCTGAAAAGGTAGTTCCTGAACTCAAACTTAAACTGGAAGATTTTCACCAGTACGTGAGTAGAAAATTTAAAGACATAAAACCCGATATTGTTACAGCTGGGTTCAGACTAGAACCATACATAGACATTTCTGAAGATGAAATTAGAAAATCTATATATCATCTGAAACTAAAGGCTATAAATGAAGGTATAGATGAATGTATACTAGGGAAGAGAAAGAGGATTTCCCTTATAAAAGAGATAAACAAGAAGTATCGAGACATTCAGCTTATCAACAAATTGTTGCATGAGGGTAAAGTAGATCTCTACTTTCAACCTATCTTCAATTACGATAGCGATAAGTACGTGTTTTACTGCTTAGAATCTTTAGCTCGCATGGTGGTAGATGGAAGATATATCCCCGCAGGCGTTTTCATAGATCTTATACATGAGATGGATCTCATAGAAAGACTAGATGAAATCGTTTTGGAAAAGCTTTCTTACTACGCCAAGTACATATCAAAAGTTACTCGTAAAGTATCTATTAATGCCAGCCCACATTCCATGCAATTCGAAGCCTTTAGAGAAAAGCTTGTAAAAACTTGTGAAGATCTTAGCATAAATGGGATTTGTCCTATTATAGAAATTACAGAACAAAGTTTGCTTGAGAGCGTGGACATAATAGAAGAGATAGGCAGCATGTGCGGCGTAAAATTCGGGGTGGATGATTTTGGAGTCGGCTATTCATCTCTTAAGCTTGTAGCAGATGTAGCAGAAAAGGGATTGCTTGATATGCTAAAAATCGATGGAACCCTAATAAAGAAACTTAAGGAATCGGAAACGGTAGCCAAAATAGTAAAGATAGTTGTTAACATAGCCAATGAGTTGGAGGTACGCTGTGTAGCGGAATTTGTAGAAGATGAAGAAACCCTAAACATGCTACACTCTATGGGCGTTAAGCTGTTTCAGGGATACTATTTAGGATTGCCTCAACATCTCACTACCATATTAGCCAATAAAATTACCTCTGAAACAAACTAACTAATGCCATCTTTCACTCTCTAACTTACAACATTCTTGGCTTCGGAAGATCTATTAAAAGACCCTCTCCACCCGCGGAATCCTTGCCGTCTCCACGAAATAGCGGGCAGAGGCCACAGGAACTGGTATGCCAAAGTACCTCACAAAGGGACGAATAGAGATACCCACAATCTCCATATCACCCACATCGGCATCGGTGGTAATGTACCTCTGAGCCCATCTTCCTAAGGGCTTAGAGATGATGAAAGCCAAGGCCACTGCAAAGACGAGATGCCAAAAGTCAAAGAGTCCACTGAATATAAGCACCACTACGAAGATTACAGAAAGCAGCAAATTCGTAACAGTTATAGAGGTACCACATCTGGGATGCACGGCAAGCTCCTTCTCTCCCCTCTTCATACGGACCAATCCCTCTTTTGCCGCAGAAAGCACCTCATCAGGTGTAAGAAGCGCATTTCCACAGAAGATGTAAAAGCCCCCAATGTCAGCCAATCCCCCCACATCCTTTAGCTCCCCGTAGCGCTCCTCAAGCACGTTTATGGTGGCATGTTCCAGGGCATGGTTCTTCCGCAATATGGGATTCTTGAACATGTACCAAAGCTGTTTGGGTACAACGATGATGTTGATCAACGCAAAGATGAGCATCTCAAGGGAGAAGAAGTAGATAACGATCAAAAGCAAAATGGGAAAGAAGAAAAGGAGAAAGAGCCAGAAGAGAGGATTCAACAGCAAGAGGAACACGA
The DNA here is from genome assembly GCA_027037155.1 of bacterium. GTDB lineage: Bacteria > Thermosulfidibacterota > Thermosulfidibacteria > Thermosulfidibacterales > Thermosulfidibacteraceae > Thermosulfidibacter. Next base: position 3,364 of record JALWBK010000200.1, read on the forward strand.
AAAGAACGAACAGAAACGGTATCAACTCAAGAAAGGCCCACATCTTTTTCCTTTAGCACCTTGTAAGTGTGGTAGATTCTGTGAAGAGCCGTAATATTGGCAAAAATGGCGATCAGCAATACCCCCCAGAAGACCCTGCCAATCAGGGAAAAGAGTATCAAAACAACCACCCTTTCGGGTCTCTCCATCAACCCCACATCGCACCTTTCTATTATACACTCCGCCCTCGCCCTGGTGTAACTCACCATCACCGAACCCATAAGGGCAAAGACGGTAACCCAAAACAAAAGCCAGTCTCCCCTACCAAAGCCATAGCTCAAGATGCCAAAGAGCACGAACATGTCTGAGTATCTGTCCACCGTAGAATCAAGAAAGGCTCCAAAGGGTGTCTGCTTGCCCTGGGTCCTTGCAAGGTTACCGTCAAGCAAATCGCAAAGCCCCGATACTGCAAGAACCACCCCGGCCAAAGGCTGCTCCCCAAAGTGGTAAAGCGCTCCAGAAAAGGCACTGGCCAAAAGCCCTGCCACCGTCAGATGATTGGGTTCAACTCCGCGAGAGGCGAGGTATTTAGAAAGCGGCTCAAGAAACCTCTCCATATAACCCTTTAACCTCTTAAGTCCCACTCCCGAACTTTCCTATCACCTGCAGTATATAGTTGGGAAGCGCAAAGGCCCCAACATGCAGTTTATAGTTGTAATACTTAAGACCGGAAACTACAAGATCATCCTTTCTAACAGGACCAAGGGATGGGTCCTGCCCCTTGGATCCAATAACAAAGGTCCACATCCCACCGTAGCTGGGAGTACCGGCAACGTAGGTATGCACTATCGGGAAAACATCGGCCACGGTTTTGTGCACCCTTCCCACAAGCTCAAGCTGGAAGTATGGAGAGCCAGATTGAGCCGCCATGATACCATCGGCACTCAAAGCCCTGTAGCATTTTTCAAAAAAGCTCTTTTCAAAAAGCCCCACCGCCGGACCCACCGGATCGGTGGAGTCCACCAATATCACATCAAAGCTCTCTTCCTCACACCTCTCAAGGAACTTCACACCGTCCTCGGCCTTCACCCTCACACGCTCGTCCTCAAGGCCACAGGACACAGTGGGAAAGTACTCTTTACTCACCTTTATGACATCCTCATCTATATCCACAAGGAACACCTCTTCCACGCAGGAGTGTCTCACAACCTCCCTTGCAGCACCACCATCTCCACCGCCTATTATGAGAACCCGCTGGGGATTGGGATGTGAAAAGAGGGGAACATGGGTCAGCATCTCATGATAAACGAACTCATCCGCCTCTGTAAACATGACACAGCCATCTATAACCAAAAGCTTACCGTGGCCCACTGTCTCAAGAACGTCAATGCGCTGATAGGGACTCCTTACTGAGCAGAGCGCCTTATCTATTTTAAAAGTTATTCCCCAACCTTGAGGGTACTTTTCCGTAAACCAGAGCTCCATCCCCTCCTCCTCAGTCCCACAGCACCACAGCAGCCACCACTGCACCTACCTTCTCAACCACATGCTCTATCGCAGCGCTCTGCAGGCTCTTTATCTTCACATTGCGCATCTTCATCCCTTCCTCAGCCATCCTCCTTACAACCGCCTCCACCTCCTCCTTGGGAGCGTAGTCGGAATGCTCCATGATCAACCCAGGGTACTTCTCATCTTCAGGCAACGCAACTGCCACCGCCGCCGAAATCACCTGACCGGGTTTATCACAGGTGAGGCTCGCGTAAGCCACAGGGACTAAGGCACCGTAGGGAAGAGGGACGGGATCTATCTGCTGGACATTAGGAGGTATTATGCTGGACATCCTCACAAGGTTGGTATTACCAATGCCAGCATCCAGCAAGGCACCATCAAAGGCGTTCAGAGGCATGTACCCTTCCGACTTACCACAGGCGAAGAAGAACTTGGTGGGCGTCTTAAACACCATAGTGGACACCTCCTAAGCCCTTTTCCTAAGGCTTGTGCTGCAAAACCGGGACATTATGGAGCTGCCCCCTGCTTATCTCCATGGTGAACATATGCTCAGCCCTCAACTTCTCCTTCAGATGCTCAAAGGCAATCCACGGGTCAACACTCTCACCACAGGTGAACAGATCAACTGCGGCATAGCCGTACTCGGGCCAGGTATGGATGGCAAGGTGAGACTCAGCAATCACCACCACGCCACTAACACCGTGGGGGTTAAAGAGATGAAAAACGCTTTTGATAACGGTGGCACCAGCCTCCTCAGCAGCCCTTACCATAGTCTCCTCAATACCTCTCACATCGTTGAGGGCCTCAGGATCGCAGCCGTAAAACTCAACAAGCAGGTGGCGCCCCAGTCTCTTCATTGTCCCCCTCCTTTCCGTTTTTAGTAGGCTACTATAAGAACCTCAGCCTCTTTTTTGCTGGCATTCTCCAGTCGATAAGCTGTCTCAGGAAAAATATAGAAGCAATCGCCCTTTCTAAGGGTATAAACGTTGTTGTTCATGGTCAGCTTTACCGTGCCTTTGAGCACATAACCAAAGGCCTCCTCCACATCCCACGATTCATCATCCACCACGCTACCTGGCTCCATGTAGATAATCATGGGATCCAGCTCACGATAGTGCAGATTGGGTATGGGAAGCTCTATTCTGATACCAGGTATATCACTCTCCTGAAGGCGTCTCTCATCCTTACGAAAGACATTGCGCTCCTTAACATCCATATCCTTAAAGAAGGTGCTTATATCCTCACCCAACACGTCTAATATGGCCTTTAGCGCAGAGACAGAGGGAGAGGTCTTGTCCCTCTCAATCTGGGACAGAAAGCCCTTGGTTAAGCCCGCCCTCTCAGCCAGCTCCTCTAAGGTCAACCCCCTGCTCCTTCTAAGCCTTCTCAACTTCTTACCCACTTCCATATCCAGCATCCTATAAACAGTTGGTTTCTCCACTAAACATATTGTTTAGTGGCAAAGAGCGCAAGGGAAGATAGAGAAAAGAAGCTCAACTGTCAAGAGGGGTACATCAAATTTTTTGTACCAGCAGGGAGCACTCAATCAAAAAGTCTTCCACAAGCTTCTTAAGCAACGATCCTGAAGCCGAAAGGCGAGACTTCTTCTCTAAATCCACAGCCCTTTCATAGGCGTACTTCACCTTCTCCTGCCCTAACACCTCTAACAGCCTGTCAAACTTACTCCTCACAAAGGGCGGGAAGGACTTGGCACCAGCGGAGTAAAGAAGCAGATTCCTCAGGTGCCCCTCAATGTAGGCTATAATTGAGTGAAGCGGCACATCCATAGCCAAAAGTCTTTCCAAAACCTCCAAAGACTCCATGCCACTCTTGAAAAGAGTATCGGCAAGGGCGTGAATACTAACCCCTTCTCCCCGCGAGAGAACATCCTTGCTCAAGCCAACAACCAACTTCTCTATCTCCCTATTTAGGACCTCCATACTGCCGCCTGAGGCCTCAATGAGCACATCCACCAAGGCATCGTCTTCCAGCCCCATTTTTTCCAACTTCTTCTTGAGCCAAGCACGAAGCTCGTTAGCCCTTGCCCTCCTACAGTAAACGGCAAATCCATCCACCTTCTCAAAAACCTTCAACAGAGGGTGTTCCCCCTTAGGTGTATCTTCCTCGGTAATCTGAACCATCACGAAACAGGTGCTTTCCGGGATTGACCCCAAAAGCTCCTCAAACTGCTCTTTCTCCTTTTTGTAAAGGGTTTTGTAAAAACCTTGGACATCTTTAAGGATAACCAAGCTCTCCTCAGAAAAGAGGGAACCACCAAAAAGTAGAGAAGACAAATCTGCCAAGCTCAGCTCTTTGCCCCCGTACAGCTCCGTTATACTTTCCGAAGGAACCCCCCAAGATCTTTTCACTATCTCTAAGGTTTTCCTCACGAAAGCGGTTTCAGAACCGTAAATAAAAACACGATTCTTACGATCTCTCTTGTAAAGCCTTGAGAACTCCTTGGGAGAAACTATTCTCATGACTATAACAACAGGCTGGCTATCTGCTGAGCTATACCTTCAGAAACCCTTCGTACAGCCCTTCTCTCCTCAGCCTTGGTTCTTTCTATCTCATCGTACACGTTGTAATCCTCGTACTCCGAAACAGAGGGATACTCAGCCACAAGTTTGCCATCAGCATCGTAAACCCGCACCCTCACCACCACGGTCAATCTGTAAACCGACACATCCCCCGAAGAATCAAGAGCTACAGCCCTCTTACTATAACCAAGGACCTCCCCTTCAATTGTGTAATCCGCCTGATCCTTAGAAACCACCGTGATCTTAGCCGTTCTCTGAAGAGAAGAAATTAGAT
>JALWBK010000201.1 GCA_027037155.1 bacterium
ATTGTCGGGATCCTTCTCTAAAATGCTTCTTCCCGTTTGGGTCTTGTCGCTGGGGCTTGGGAAGACCTCCGCTCCCCAGACCTCCATCATGGTTCTTCTGTATGGCTTCTGGTTGTAGCTCACTTTGACCATGTAAACTCTGCAGGTTATGCCAAAGAACTGGGTGGCAAAGGCCAGGGCGGAACCCCACTGTCCAGCTCCCGTTTCCGTGGTGAGCCTCTTTATGCCCTCTTTGGCGTTGTAGTAGGCCTGTGCCACTGCCGTGTTGGGCTTATGGCTTCCAGCGGGGCTTGCCCCTTCGTACTTGTAGTATATCCTTGCAGGGGTGTCCAAGAACTTTTCAAGGCCATAGGCTCTGTACAGGGGAGTGGGTCTCCACAGGGCGTATATCTCCAAGATCTCCTCAGGTATCTCAATCCACCGTTCGGTGGATACCTCCTGTTTTATAAGGGCCTTTGGAAACAGAGGCTCTAAATCTTCTGGACTTAAGGGCTTTTTGGTTTTGGGGTTCAGGGGAACATCTAAGGGTTTGGGCAAATCGGGCAGTGCGTTGTACCACATCTTAGGTATTTCTGTGTCAATGATAAACCTTTTCTTCATGATTCACCTCCGGCTCTTTTTAAAAGGCGTATATGAGTTTTATCCAGACATTGTTGCCTTTGGGCCTGTTTTTAACGCCGAACTCAAACTGGCTTTTGGCTATGAGGGAAAGCCTCTTGTAGTTGATCATCACAGTGGGACCCAGTGCGTAGGCCCTTCCTCTCTGGTTTTCCACATCTTTTCCGTCAATCTCATCGTCAGTGGTCTGGAAATAGGCGTATCCGGAAAGTCCCACACGCAGCCATTTTACAGGGGAGTATCCGATGGCGTAGTCAAAGTGAAACTCCTGTCCTGGCTTAAGAGCGGTCTCATTTCCTGTTCGGGGGTTTATCCAGTCGTTGTTGGTGGTGTTTATGTCGTACATGAGCTTTAGCGATGCGGAAAAGCCACTTGGATGCAGGAAGGTGAAGGCCAATACAGGCTCAAAGGTCCAGAAGTTCTTTCCTATGTTTACCGGTCTGTGCTTGTCGTATTCCCCTGTGGGGATGTAGATGTCTATGCCGAAGGCAGCGTGCAGGTATTTGCTGTGCCATGCTAAGATAAAGGGATCAACTATGATGTCGGCGAGCCCTTTCTTGTGCACGTGGAAGGCCTTGGAGTTGGCGTTTACCTCCACATAGGGGATGAACATGTGGGCGGCGTAGTTTGCTCCGAGGATCTTGGTCTTGGACACGTATATGAGCCTCAGTATGTTTCCGTAAACCCTCAATGAAAAGTCGTCCAGTGGGCCGCTGTTTATGGTGTCTCCGGAGTTGTCCTTGTATTCGTCCGCAAAGTAGAAGTAGTTGTAATCTATAGCGTAGAATCCCGGTGGAGGTACGGCACCCACCAAGAAGTCCTCTGCGCCGTTGGGGTAGTGATCACCCCCTCCTGCAAAAGCTGTTGTTGATAAAATAGCAAAGCAACACAACAGTATCAAAAAGCGTTTCATAGTTTGCCTCCTTCCTTTAGGGTTGGATTTGGAAGGTTAGTTCAAGGGTGGGTTATGAGGGCATGGCAGACCCCCTCAAGGGGCCTGCCACAACCATATAAGATGAAACCACTTTTGGCTTGTGGGATGCTCTATCATTTGAGGGCATTAAAAGCAAAACCGTTTATGTAAGTCAATACAACTTGCGATATTTGTCCAGTATTTCTCAAAATGATATCAAAGGAATGTAGCTGACCTGTCTGGTCTTGGTCTATGATTATCAGTATATAGGAACTGAGGGTCGGGAGGGTGGTTATGCCGGTATATGAGTACAGGTGTGATGCGTGTGGGTGCGAGATAGAGAGGTTGGTGTTGGATAAAGAGGTGGTGCCTGAGTGTCCGAAGTGTGGAGCGACCATGAGAAAAAAGATTTCTCTTTTTGCTTTTAAGGCAGATAGAACGAGCGAAAGGGAGCGTAAGATTTTCAAGCTTGCCAGTGATTACCTCAAGGACGGCAAGGTGGAGGATGCTGCCCGGTTTATGAAAAAGGCTTCTGAGTATGTGAAGACCGATAACATAAAGAGGGCGTCAGAGGCTTTGAATAAAGCTGTTTCCAAGGATTAGGATAAAGAGGCTGGGCAGGATTGACATGGTGGAGAAAGTTCAATATCTATTTTGATGCCCCTGGTGAGGAGGGGTGGCCGAGTGGACGAAGGCGGGTGACTTGAAATCACCTGAGGGCTTAAAAGGCCCTCCGGGGGTTCGAATCCCTCCCCCTCCGCAAAGAGGCGCCCGCAAAC
>JALWBK010000202.1 GCA_027037155.1 bacterium
CTTCTGATGGAAAGGTGGCTAAAAGGGTAGCCGTTATAGTTACGCCTCAGTACAACTACGGCAGGGAGTTTGAGACCTACAATCTGTCTGTTCTTGCCGTTTACAGGGCTTATAAGATCAAGCAGATTATGCCTGATGCAGAAGTAGTGGTCTTTCTGAGGGATTACAAGGGCTTTGCCAAGGGACATTATCGTTGGTTTGAGAAGGCCCTTGAGGCAGGCGTTAAGGTGGTAAGGGCTTCCGAGGTTTCTGTGGAGCCTGAGGGAGATGAGCCGAAGGTGAGGTACACCTTTGCTGGTAAGGAAGAGAGCTTTGATGCTGAGCTTGTGATACTGTTGACCGGTCAGAAAGCCCCTTCGGTAATGGATAAGCTAAAAGGTCTTGTAGGAGTGGAGGCTGACGAGCACGGCTTCTGTCGTGTGAAGCCCCTTACCGCTGGCGAGACCAACGTTGAAGGTATTTACGCTGTTGGTGAGGTTACAGGACCCAAAGGCAATCCCGAAACGGTGTGGGAAGGTTACGCGGTTGCTACCGAAGTTAGAAAGCATCTGGGGGAGACTAACTTTGCTCCCCCTCCTCCTCCCCCCCTCCGCGATGTCTCTGCTCAGGAGCCAAAGGTGGGGGTCTTTGTCTGTAGCTGCTTTGGTGAGTTTAACAAGTTCCTCAACTTGGAGGAATTGACGGATAAGGTTAAAGGAATCCCCGGTGTTGCTCATGTGGAGATAATAAAGGGTTGCTGTACGCCTCCCACGATGAAGGAGACAGCGGAGAGGATTAAGGCTTCTGGGGTGAATCGTGTTGTACTGGCAGTCTGTACGCCTTTACAGAAGCTTCTCAAATTCAGGCGTACCGTAATGATGGCGGGTTTGAATCCTCTTCTTTCGGAGTTCTTGCGGCTTAGAGAGGATGTTATAAGGGTTCATACCGATAAAGAGAAAATGATGGAGAAAGCCTTTGCCCTTATCTACGGTGGGGTGGAGAAGGTTAAGAGAGCTATAGCTTTGCCTCCACCGGTTGGCAAGATAAACAACGCCGTGGTGGTAATTGGAGGAGGAGCTGCTGGACTTGAGACGGCAAGGCTCTTGGCTGAAAAAGGCGTTGAGGTCCATTTGGTTGAGAAGAGTTCTGAACTGGGAGGTCTTGCCAAGGGGCTTTACAAGGACTTGGAGGGGGTTAACGTAAGGGAGCATGTGCTATCTCTCATAGAGGAGGTAAAAAAGTTAGAGAACGTGCATATTTACCTCAACTCTGAGGTGGTAGAGGCAGAAGGAACGGCAGGAAGGTTCTTCCTTATGATTGAAAACAGGGAAGAGGGTAAGTCCTATGTGCTTCAGGCGGGTGCCATAGTTCTTGCCACTGGTGCCCTTGAGTTTAAGCCTCACGGTGCCTTCCTCTACGGGAAGAACCCCAATGTGCTTACTCAGAGGGAGCTTGAGAAGCAAATAAACTCTGGAGAGTTCAAGGGCAAGTCTGTGGTGATGATACAGTGTGTTGGTTCCCGTAATAAGGCCCATCCTTACTGTTCCAGGGTGTGCTGTTCCCACGCCTTGAAGAACGCCTTTGCCCTGAGAGAGGCCGGGGTTGAGGTGACGATACTGTATAGGGATCTTAACCTTTACGGCATGAAAGAAGATTACAGAAAGATGGCAGAGGAGAAGGGTATAAGGTTCGTGAGGTTTGATGGGGAGAGATACCCGATGGTGGAGGAGAAGGACGGTGCCTTAGTGGTAAGGGTGCATGACGTGGAAGAGGGTGTGGAAAAAAGTATAGAGACAGACACAGTGGCGCTATCTGTGGGGATAGTGCCGGATAAGGTTACCAACGAGAAGCTGGCTAAGCTTTTGGGTTACAATCTTGATGCTGATGGCTTCTTTGAGTCTGACGCAAGCGCCTGTCCCTTTGAGGAGGCGATAAAGAGGTTGATGAAGCCCTTTGAGCTCCAGAGCAAGGGGATCTTCCCTGTGGGACTTGCCCATTCACCTCGCTCCTATGTTGAGTCGCTGCTTACCGCTAAGGATGCTGCTGGCAAGATATTGACCTTCATCAAGAAGCTGCAACTGCCACCTCCCAATGCTATGTATGTGTCTGCGGTGAGGGAGTCCAAGTGTACCGGTTGTGCTATGTGCGTTACGGTGTGCCCCTATTACGCAAGGTACATAGATGAGGAAAAGAAGATCGCCAAGGTGGTACCGTATCTGTGTGATTCCTGTGGCGCTTGTCTTGTGGCCTGTCCGTCGGAGGCGGCTTACCTTAGGGATGCCAGGGCTGAGATGATGATACCCCACATTGACGCTTTGTTGG
>JALWBK010000203.1 GCA_027037155.1 bacterium
GTGAAGAGGAAGGTGATTGTTTTGAGCTACTGAAAAAAAGGAAAGATAGAAAGAGGCAGCGCTGGATTTTAGTTAGGGATGAGCTGAAAGTGGAAGTGCCTGGTACTTTGCTGGGGGAGGTAGAAGCTTTTGAAATGGTTAGGGAAGGGATAGAAGAAGGGGAAGTAGCAGCTATATCTTTAGGATCCCGTTGCCTAGAGTTGGCTTTTTATCAGTCCCATAATACTATAAATCGCTTAACTTTTACTACAGGGGAGAATTTTGCTCCTTACCAGACTGACAACATTTGCTACCTGCCAGGTTTGAGGCTCTCCATATTTGTTCTTTTTAATGAGAACATTGTAGGCCTGGAGAATCTGAGAGTTTCCTTTGAGCGGATAGGAAGATTGGGGTTTGGAAGAGATGCCTCCTTGGGTTTGGGGCAGTTTTTGGTGGAGGAGGTTTTGCCTTTGGATTTACCAAAGCAGTCAAGGTACCTTTACACTACAAGCCCTTTTGTGCCTGGTGAGGAGAACATTAAAAACCTTTGGTATCAGCCCTTCGTGCGCTTTGGTCGCCATGGTGGGCTGTTGGCTGGTTCAGGGAATCCATTTAAGGAACCCGTACTTATGGCAATGGAGGGGGCTGTTTTGGAAACCGAAGGACCTGCGGGGCCCTTGGTAGGTCGTGCTGTGTGCAAAGTTTCTAAGGCTCTCGAGGAAACTGTGATTCAGGGTTACTCCATAACTCTGCCGTTGGAGTGGGAGAATTGAAAATGAGAGCTTACAAGGTTCGAATAAGAGTAGTGTCTCCTGTTCATGTAGGTACAGGAGAAGTCTTTGAGCCTACTAGTTTCTTCGTGAATGAGAAAGAAGGCTACTTGGGAGAGATAGATTTTGAGAAGTTTTGGGGCTATATCTCTAATGAAGACATGATTAAATTCAGGGAATTGTGTAGAGAAGGAAACCTTAGATCTCTGATAAAGCTTTATGATTTTGTGGATAGTCTATGCACAAGACTTTTGGAGAAAGGAATAGAAGATTTCGTGTTAAGAAAGATAGATTTGTGTCAAGGGCTTTTAACTCATTATAAGAGAGTAAAATCCCTTGTAAAAAAAACAAAGGACCTTCATAGGGAGTTTAATAGATTTACCATTTCCAGAACAGCTTTTTCCCCCAATGATAATCACCCTATCTTGCCAGGTTCATCGGTGAAAGGTTCTCTGCGTACGGCGCTTTTGAACTTGAAAAAGAATAATGCTAGTGGCTCGTCCGGGGAGGACTATAAGAAAGGGCGAGGATATGACAGTAAGAGACTTGAAAGTGAAATCCTAAATTATGATCCTAGAAGGATTAATCAAGACCCTCTTAGATTGGTGAAGCTATCTGATTTCAGACCCATTACTGGAACAAGAACCAGAGTGGTTTATGCTGTGAATATGAGGAAAGATGGTGAAAGGGCCAGGGGACCTTACCAAATTTTAGAAGTAGTCGAGCCTGGAAGCGTATTTGAGGGAGAGATAGTTTTTGGTTACCCTGAGGAGGGCTCTGGAATACGCGTTCCTGTGCTCCGTGAGGATGTAACAGGGGCTTTGGAAGCATTTTATTCGAAGGAACAAGAACGAGAAGAGGAACTTTTGAGACGCATGGATGTAGATGTACCTTTGTTTCCGGGTAGTGGATTGCCTTTACGCTTGGGACGACATAGTGGGGCAGAGTGTGTGACTATTGAAGGGTTTAGAAGAATAATGATTCGTGGGCGTGGTGGACAGAAGAGGTTTGACGATCATGCTACTACTATATGGTTGGCTTCAGAGGAATATAATCCTCTTAGCACAACTGCATTGAGGCCATTTGGTTGGGTTGAAATAGATATGTTTACTGAAGAAGAGTATCGAGAGAGGTTTGGAGACCAAGATGATAGAACAACTTCTGTTGATCTGGACGACATAGCTTATAAAGAAAGAGGGAAAGACCGAGGGATTGGCAATGAAGATAGTGTAACCCGTATGGTTGATGGGGGAGATCGTAAGTTGGAGGGGGGCAATGGTCTTTCCGAGTATGAAAAAGTGATCTTGAAGATTAGAGATCAAACTACAGATGACAATACTATAATGGACTATTTTAGACGGATTGATCAGTTTGAGGATAAAGAACAGCAAGAGATAGCCCTCGCTCTGAAGGAGAGGTGGCAAAAGGAGGGTAGATGGAAAGTTTCTAAAAAGAGGAAACAGTATAAAAAGGTGCAGAGGATAAAAGAAATATTGGGTGAAAGTTAGTCGTAAGGATTCATCGATTGAGGTTTAAATCTTCAAAATTA
>JALWBK010000204.1 GCA_027037155.1 bacterium
CCATTACCCAGCAGGTTGCCAAGAATATGTTTCTCACACCGGAGAAGACCATATCCAGAAAGATAAAAGAGATGATTCTCGCCATGAAACTGGAGAGGACCCTTTCCAAGGACAAGATACTGGAGCTGTATCTCAACATGATTTATTTGGGCCATGGCTCCTACGGTGTGGCTGCTGCTGCCCAGACCTACTTTGGCAAGAGTCTTGACCAGTTGACCTTAGGTGAGTGCGCCCTTCTCGCGGGACTTCCAAAGGCGCCGGCTAAGTATTCTCCGTATCTTCACATTGACGCAGCCTACGCCCGCAGAAATTGGGTGTTGAAGAGGATGCTTGAAGAAGGGTTCATAACCAGAAAGGAATACAGAGTGGCTCTCTCTGAAGGTATCGTGCTTGCCAAGGAGAGGGTGAGGAGGGTGGATCTTGCTCCTTACTTCAATGAATTCATAAGGCAGAGGCTTATTCAGAAGTACGGCGAGGACAAGGTGCTGAAGGGAGGGCTTAAGGTTTATACTTCTTTAGATATAGAGGCTCAAGGGATTGCTCGGAAGGCACTTCTTAAAGGGCTTATAGCTATTGAGAAGAGAAATGGTCTTATAGATAAAAAGCAGCCCGTTGATTACAAAAGGGCAAAGGTGGTGGCGATAAACGAGAACGAGATTGGCGTGAAGTACAACGGGACCCTTTACACCTTTACTGTGGATGAGCTCACCAAAGCGGGGATTGCCCTGTCTTCTTTAAGGGTGGGGGACAGGATAAGGGTATGGGAGGACAAAGGGAACTTACGGCTTTGGCAATACCCAAAGCTGAATGGAGCTCTGCTTTCAGTTGATCTCAACACCATGGAAGTGATTGCCATGGTGGGAGGATACGATTTTTCCGTTAGCAAGTTCAACAGGGCCTATCAAGCGAGAAGACAGCCGGGTTCCTCCTTCAAGCCCATAGTCTATACCGCAGCTATAGAGAGTGGTTTTACCCCCTTCACCATTGTACTTGATGCGCCGGTGGTGTACCCGTTTCCAAAATCTATCGCCGAGGAGACAAACTCCACCGATAAGAAGTACTGGGTGCCAAGAAACTACGAGGGCGATTTCCTTGGGCCCATTCCCCTTTGGAAGGCCCTTGCGCTTTCAAGGAATACAGTCAGTGTCAGGCTCGTTGACACCATAGGTATAAACAAGGTGGTGAGTGTGGCGAGGCGCTTGGGTATATCCTCTCCTTTGAGGAGAGATCTATCCATAGCTTTGGGCTCCTCCGAAGTTTCCCTGTGGGAGTTGTTGAGGGCGTATACTGTCTTTGCGAAGGATGGGTATCTATGCGAGCCAGTGTATATAGAGAAAGTGGTGGATGCTGATGGAAAGGTGCTTGAAGAGAACGAAAGGCCCTTGTGTGTCAATGTACTTGAAAAGCCTACGGTTGAGGCTATGCTGTTTATGCTGAGAAAGGTTGTGGAAAGGGGAACGGGAAGGAGGGCATTGAGCTTGGGAAGACCTGCGGCGGGTAAAACAGGTACTACCAACGACTACAGAGACGCTTGGTTTTTTGGCTTTACGCCCAATGTGGCTACAGGCGTTTATGTGGGATACGACGACCACAGGAGCATCGGTGAGAAGGAGACAGGCGCAAGGGCGGCGCTTCCTATCTGGCTGGACTACATGAAGGCGGTTACTTCCAAATATCCCTTGCGTATGTTTTTGCCCTACACTCAGTTTTTGCCACCCCAGGAATAGCCAATGGTATCCCTCAAGAATTTGACCTATACAGAGCTTGAGCGCTTTGTCCTTGAAAGAGGTTGGCAGAGGTACCGTGCCTATCAGCTTGCGGCGTGGTTGTACAAGCACCTGCCTGATTCCTTTGATGACTTTACCAACCTGCCTAAAGGAGTGAGAAAGTGGCTTGGGGAGCGTTTCTTGCTGTACTCCCTTGAGGTTGTAGAAAGACAGATCTCTACCGATGGTACCCAGAAGTTCCTTTTTCGTACAAAGGACGGGAACTTCGTTGAGTCTGTTTTGATCCCTGACAAAGATAGACTCACTCTCTGTATCTCCACCCAGGTAGGATGCAGGATGGGATGCAGGTTCTGTCTAACTGGCAATCAGGGATTTAAGAGGAACTTGAGCTGTGCAGAGATAGTGGATCAGATACTGGTGGTTCAAAAACATATCCCTGAGAGGTTAACCAACATCGTTATAATGGGCATGGGAGAACCCCTTGACAACTATGAGAATACCTTAAAAGCCATCTCAATCATCACCGATCCCAGATGCATTGCTCTTTCTTATCGCAAAGTTACCCTTTCAACAGTGGGGCTCATCCCTCAGCTTGAGAGACTGCTTGCTCAAGGTCCGAAGGTGACTCTTTCTGTTTCACTAAACGCTCCTAATCCATCCAAAAGAGCTGAGATAATGCCTGTAGAGAGGGGATATCCCATAAAAAGGGTCATATCGCTGCTGTCCCGCTACTGCAAGCGCTGGAGAAAGCCTCCCACCTTTGAGTATGTTTTACTGAGGGGTTTTAACGACTCCTTGGAGGATGCTGCAGAGCTCGCAGATCTTTTAAAAGGTATACGCTGTAAGATAAACCTCATTCCCTTCAACCCTTGGGAAGGCTCTTCCTTTGAGCGTCCGCTTGAGGAGGACGTGTTGGCGTTTCAAGAGTACCTGATAGAGAGGAACTTCTCTGTTTTCGTAAGGAAGAGCAGGGGCAGGGACATCTTAGCTGCCTGCGGTCAGCTGCGTTGGAAGTATCAGAGATAATGCCAGCTCCGGCAGTGTTAAAGGGCAGTTTGCGGCATTGTGGCCAAGCTGTTTTAAAGATATAATAGAGGTAAAATGGATAGAAAAGATATTCTTAGAAGAGAGCAAAAGTGGAACTGGGATCGTAGGAAAGATAGGGAAACTTTGATAGTAAGGAGAATGGAAAGGGATGATCCAAGGCTGGTCCTGAAAGATTATGGGAAAGAGTTTTTGAAAGAGGTCTATATCAGAAATCTACATTATTTAGACAAAGTTAGTGCCAATTTTTGGAAGCTGGTTTTGGGCATTACTGATGAAGAAATTGACAGAACGACAGAAAAAAGCCTTAGATTTAGTATTAAGATCTGGGATAAGTGAGGGGTTTTACCTTGCAGGTGGTACTGCTTTGCTCGTAAAATATAACCACCGCTATTCAGAGGATTTTGATTTTTTCACGCGAGACTTTCTTTCCAGCCATGTAGAGGTTTTTCTTAAGAAGGTGAGCCACATAACGCAGATGGAAGTAGTGAGAGTCGCTAAAGAAATGGTAGAGCTTAATGTTGAAGGAGTGAAATTTAGTTTCTTTGGTTATCCTTACGATCTTTTAAGACCTACCGAGGAAGTTACCGCTATTCCCAATCTGAAATTAGCTTCCGATGAGGACATAGCTGCAATGAAGACTGTGGCTGCAAGTTATTGATTTTTAATGCCGGAGGCGGGAGTCGAACCCGCACGGGCGTGAAGCCCAGGGGATTTTGAGTCCCCCGCGTCTCCCAGTTCCGCCACTCCGGCAAATATCCAGTCAATCAGCACTGGTTTTATATGTGTCCATCCTTTTTATGTCAAGACTGGACTAAGTTTTGGCATTATGATAAAAGCGTTTTATATCCTTAAGTGCTCTAATCAGGGGGAGTGGGATGTTTGACCCTAAATTATTGTCAATATTTGCAAAAAATGACGCATTAAAAGGAACCAGGGTTATAAGTTTTACGAGAATCATCTATGGACCTTGGGCAACAACTCTTTTGGGGCTAATGGGTGCCGAGGTGATACACATTGAGATGCCGGGAAGCGGGGATCTGCTCATCAGAGGAGTGTCTCCGGGAGGTTCCTTCCCCCGAGGACTTTCACCGGGAATGATGTGTGCCAATGCCAACAAGTATTTTATAGCTGTGGATGTGAGACACCCTAAGGGTAAAGAGATCTTAAAAAAGCTTGTTGCTGTAAGCGATGTTCTCGTTGAGAATTTCAAAGCTGGTACCTTTGACAACTGGGGTATTGGTTACAGAGACCTTTCTGAGATAAATCCAGGTCTTATCTATGCGAGTCTTCAGGGTTTTGGCAACTGGGGCTCTCTCAGCGATAGACCAAGTTACGATGCTTATGCCCAGGGCATAACGGGACTTGCGGAGATTACGGGTTTTCCCGAGGCCATACCTTTGAAGTCTCAGGCGTGGATAGGGGATTTTCTGTCTGGGACTGTGGCTGCTTATCTAATTACCGTTGCTCTGTTTTACAGAAACAGAACCGGTAAGGGGCAGTTCATTGATCTTTCTCAGGCAGAGGTTCTCATTAGAGCCATGGATTGGACCTGGCTTTACATATGCCTCACGGGAAAGAATAGGGAGAGAACTGGAAACAGAGACTACGCCGTAGTTCCCTCGCTGATTGCTAAGACAAGGGATGGCTTTGTTGCTATAGGGGCCTTTGAGAAGAAGGAGTACGAGGCTTTGTGCAGAGCTATGGGTGATGAACAGTTGCTTGCCTATAAAGATTACGAAAGTCGCTTCAAATACGCAGATGAAATATACCATCGCGTAGAGGAGTGGGCAAAAGACAGGACTGTTGAGGAAATAGAACAGCTTGGAATAGAGCATGGTTTTGCAGTATCCCGCGTGATGAACTCCAGGGATATCTATGAAGATCCCCACTATAACTCACGTAAGGCGGTGTGGAAGTTTAGGGATCCTCTGTGGGATGACCTAACCTATCCCAACCCACTTGCCAATGTGGAGAAGACGCCGGGTAAGGTTAGGTGGTCCATGAGACCAGTTGGATTTGATAACGAGCATGTGCTCTGTCGGTTGCTGGGCTACAGCAAAGATCAGCTTGATGAGCTTTATCAGGAAGGGGTCATAGGCAAGTGGGATGAGAGCTTTCCGGCAACTGCACCCCCTTCGGGGTGGGATGGAAAGAAGGGTCTATTCTACTAATGGGGGTAGTCATGGACTGGAAAGAGTATGTAAAGGCGCTAACTGAGATAAAGGAGAAGCCAGAGGCTTTGGATGGTTTGGTGGTTTTGGACGTGAGCTATGGCAGTTTTGCGGGACTCTTTGCTTCGTCCTTGTTGGCTGAGATGGGAGCCTTTGTGGTCAGGATAGAGCCGCCTGGAGGGGACATTGCGAGGAAGATGACGCCTTATGGTCTTAAGGTTAGAGATTCAGGTCTTGCCTACATTGTGGAAGGTAGAAACAAGTACCACATCACGCTGAACCTTGAGTCTTCGCGGGGGAGAGAGATATTTGAGGAGCTGGTGGCGAAAGCGGATGTGTTGATAGAGACCTTCCCTACTGGAAGGCTTAAGGAATGGGATATGGACTGGGAGAAGTTGAGGGAGATTAACGGAAGGCTTGTTATGTGTTCTTTGAAGACCTTTGGAGAATCTGGATACGCTGTGGAAGAGGGAAAGATTCCTGAGGCCTTGGACTATGATACGGTTGATCAGGCAAGAAGCGGTTTTGCTTGGACGGTAGGGTTGCCGGAAGATTATGAGGAGTTTCCCGAACACACAAGGGTGCCCACGCGCATGGGTAACTGGATGGCCCATTACGCTGGCGGTGCCATGGCCGCCTTTGCCATCATGTGTGCTCTGATGTATCGCGATGCCACAGGTGAAGGTCAGCACATTGACATGAGTCCCGCTGAGGTGCTGATGTCTTTGAACAACTATGCCCTTCACTACTTCCATCTTACCGGTACCGTCATAAATAGGGTTGGCAACTTTGAGCCCGCAGCGTATGCCTATAACTACTTTCAAGCCAAGGACGGCATGGTGTTTATTGCCGGATACGCGGATCCCAACTGGAAGGCACTCTGTTCCATCATAGGAAGACCCGATTTGGTGGAAAAATACCCCACCTTGAAGGAGAGGACCAATCCCAAGAACTTCATCCCCATGACCACAGAGATTGAAAAGTTTACCAAACGCTATACGAGAGAGGAGATAGTGAAGAAATGGCTTGAGTACGATGGTCCCGGTGTTACGGTTGCTGGCGAGATACTTAAGCCTGTTGAGACCTTGAAGTTTGAGCACTGGAAGGAGAGGGGTGGCATTATTGAGTTTGAGGACAAGGATTATGGAAGGTTGATGGTTCAGGGAACAGTGGCCAAAATGAGCGAGACACCGTCTAAGGTAAAGTGGCTTTGCAGACCCGTAGGTGCAGACAACAGCTTGATATACAGGCTCTTTTTGGGGTATGACGATGCTGTGCTGAACAAGCTGAAGGAGGAGGGTATTGTCTGAAAAGAGGTACGGGGAGAAGGAGATAGAGAATGCCAAGCTTGAGGTGTGGCCCAATCCTTCTTCCAACAACTACACCATAGAGATAACCTTTCCAGAATTCACCTGTTTGTGTCCGAGATCGGGGTATCCCGATTTTGCTACCATAAAGATAAAGTACGTACCTGATAAGTACATCGTAGAGCTAAAATCCCTAAAGCTTTATCTCAACAAGTACAGGAGCGTTTACATCTCTCACGAGGAGGTGACCAATAAGATATTCAACGATTTGAGGGAACTGCTTAAACCTAAGTTTTTAGAGGTTGTTGGAGACTTTAACCCCCGGGGTAATGTGAAAACCATAATAAGGGTGAGTACCGAGGATAACCCTTAGGGCTTTTGTCCTAAGGCCATTAGTGCCCTTGCCTTTGCCTCCTTTGCCTCTTTGAAGTCTGGATAGACTTCAAGGGCTCTGTCAAAAAGCTCTATAGCGTCTTTAAATCTTGCCTTTTGCATCATGGCAAGTCCCTTTACGAAACAGGCTCCCGGATGTTTAGGTTCTTTCTCAAGCACCCTGTCAAAACACTCTATGGCCTCTTCCAATCTTCCCATGTCGGCAAGCACTATGCCTGTGTTTATGTACGCGAGATCTTCCCTTTCTTGAAGCTGAATCTGAAGTTCAAAGTAGGTCCTTTTTATATGATCGTGAGTATCCTCAAAGACCGGAAAGAGATGGCCCGGGAGGAAGGCCACAGGCTCCAGTCTCATGAGGTACCTAACGCACATGGTGAGCTCTTCCATCCTCCCTCCTTGAGGGTCAGGTGCAGGAAGCAGCGCCCATTCTCCCTTCATAGGAAAGATAACGTCTGAGGAGAAGAGAACCTTTCTTTCTGGGATGAAAAGACAGATGGTGCCTGGGGTGTGTCCAGGGGTGTATAGAACTCTGAGTTTATATCTATCCGTTTCTATCTCTTCGTTTCCTTTAAGTGGCCTGAGCAGGTGATCTTTTCCTATCTCTTTGAAGAAGTCTTTGAGACTCTTTCCCTGTACCTGTCCTTCAAGCTCAAGCTCGTGTATGTATATCTCAGGTTCAAACTGGCTTAAAAGGAGAAATAGCCCAGAGATGTGATCAGGATGTGCGTGGGTGATGATTACCTTTTCTATATTTGAATCGGGATAGCGTTCTTTATATTCGTAAAGCAGCTCAGCGGAATTGCCCGTGTCTATTAAGACCTTTCCATTATCAAGAAAGTAGACGTTGGAGCTTAGGCTTCCCTTACCGTAAAATAGCATATCTATTCCTTCCAAGGCAGGATGG
>JALWBK010000205.1 GCA_027037155.1 bacterium
ATATACGCCATAAAGTACCATGAGGGTTGGGCCATAGTTGACCCTGGCAACGACTACTCTGCGTTCATCCAGTTCTTCCAGCAGTACGCTAAGCCCACAGATATAAAGGCTATCATAATCACCCATGGACACCCCGAGCACGTCATGGGGCTCATGGAACTTTTAAGATACCCATCCATTTACAGAGAAAAGCCCTTCACTGTGTATCTGCAGGAAGATGGTCCCCAGGAGCTAAAGCAGGTGCTCTCCGACCTAAAAGTTCCCCACTCCTTCGTTTACCACCAGGACAACATAGAGCTTCCCCCATTTTCTCTCCAGGTGATACACACCCCAGGCCACACCATAGACAGCATCTGCCTATTCCACAAAGAAACCTCCACCCTCTTTTCGGGAGATACTGTACTGCCTTATGCCTTTGCCTCCGCAGATCCAGTGGCAGGAGGAAGAGATGACTACCACCTAATGGCACTGAAGATGCTCATGTCTTTAAATCCCAAAAACCTACTTCCCGGACACGGTCCCCCAATAAAGGAGAAAGCCATAGAGGTAATAAAGGGCAACTATGCCGCAGCCATAAAGAAGATGGTGGGAGAGGCAACACCCTGGATGGAAGCAGCAGCTTATCTCGCCCAGAAGGGATACATGGAAGAGGCGCTCTTTTGCTGCGATGTAGAGCTGAGAGAAGGAGAAAACCCTTACGCCCTTCAACTAAAGGCAAGCTGTCTCAACGACTTAGGACGGTACGATGAGGCCATTGAGATCTTTGACAAGCTGTTGAACCAGAACCCCAGAAACGTCTTCGCCAACATGGGAAAGGGTGTAGCCCTGATGGGGAAGGGCAAGTACCAGGAAGCCATCAGATACTTTGACAGGCTCCTCAAGCTCAACCCCAACTACAAGGAGGCAAAGGTCTACAAAGGAATGGCCCTCTTCCTATCAGGTAAGGTTGAAGAGGCCATAAAGATAGATGCCTTCAAGCAGGAGTTCACAGGAAGGTTTAAAGAGGCCCTTGAAAGGGCAAAACAAAAGCGTGGAGGTGAATGATGGCACTGTTCAACCTCTTCCGTAAGTCTCCCTTTGACCCCCTTCAGGAGATGATGGACAAGGTGGTGGAGTGTGCCGACACCCTCAAACCCCTCTTTGAGGCCTTTGCAGAAGGGGACAAAGAAAGAATGAAGAAGCTCATCAGCCAGGTCTCTCACCTTGAGCATGAGGCAGACGCAATCAAAAATCGCATAAGGAGCTCCCTTCCCAGCAGTCTCTTCATGCCAGTGTCAAGGACCGACCTTCTTGAGATCCTTGCCAACGAGGACGCCATAGCCGATGCCGCAGAAGATGTGGCTGTGCTTCTCACCCTCAAGGATCTGAAGCTGAAGGAACAGTTCAGGGATTGCATACTGAAGCTCGTGGACAAATGTCTTGAGGTCGTTCATGAATCCCACAAGGTGATAAAGGACTTAGACATCCTTGCAGAGACATCCTTTGAGGGTCCTGAAGCAAAAAGGGTTATCTCTATGATTGACGACGTTTGTGACCTTGAACACCACGTAGACGAGTTCCAGATAGAGGTGACGAGAAACTTCCTAACACACGAAGAGAGCTTCAGCCCCGGGGAGCTGTGGCTTTGGCTCAAGATTGTGGCCAAACTGGGGGATGTGGCTAACTATGCCGAACGCATGTGCAACAGGATAAGGCTATTCCTCTCCAAGTAGCTCAAGGGGGTTAAACCATGAACCTCTACATCATAGGCGGAATTGCGCTCGTAGCCGGTCTCTACATGGCCTGGAACATAGGAGCCAACGACGTTGCCAACGCCATGGGGACATCGGTAGGCTCCAAAGCCGTCACACTCAAAAAAGCCCTCATCATCGCCGCCATCTTTGAGTTCTCAGGGGCCTTTTTTGTGGGAAGCCACGTCACCTCCACCATAAGCAAAGGCATCGTTGATCCCATGCTTTTCAAATCCAATCCCAATCTATTTATCTTAGGCATGCTTGCAGCCCTCATATCTGCAGGGGTGTGGGTACAGCTTGCCACCTACTTGGGCCTTCCCGTGTCCACAACCCACTCCATAGTGGGAGCAGTGGTGGGCTTTGGCATAGTGAGCAAGGGTCTTTCTGCAATAGAGTGGGGCAAGATGATCTCCATAGTCCTCTCCTGGATCGTATCCCCCATAGCGGGAGGCCTTCTATCCTTCCTTCTGTTCAAATGGATAACCAAAAACATTTTGGCCACCGAATACCCCGCCAGAGCAACCAGGAA
>JALWBK010000206.1 GCA_027037155.1 bacterium
AGCAAAGCACAGATATGGCAGTTAAGAAGGTGGTCAGTAAAACGAGCAACATGGAAATACCATCTATACCAAAGTAGTACTCTACGCCCAACTTTTTGATCCACACAAATCGTTCAACGAACTGGAAGTGCCATGTGCTTCTGTCAAACTTGAACCAGATAATAATGGATACAATGAAGTCTATGAGGGCAATTACAAAGGCGAACCACTTTATAAAGTTCACCTTCTCTCTGTTAACAAAGAGCAGTACTATAGCACCTGCCAGAGGAAAATAGGTCAGAAAGGATAGCAGCGGGAACCCCAAGACATTAGTCCCAAAGTGCAGCTCCATGGGTCAATCCTCCTCCTAAAGTTTTAGAAAAACCTTGCAAAGACATATATGCTGAACAGGCCAAACAGCCCCATTGCAACGAAAAGCATATAGTTAGATACCACTCCAGTCTGGAGTCTCCTCAACACCCTCGCAGTAAGATCCACCACATAGGAGGCTCCATTCACAGCACCATCCACCACGAAGGGCTCCGTACAGTATCTGGTTACCCACGCCAAGGCCTTGGTTAACCAAGAGGCTCCATTGACTATACCGTCTATAATCCACTGGTCAAACTTCCAAGAGACAAAGGCCAGATCCAAGGTCCTGTTGATGAAGAGGGCAAAGTATATCTCGTCCACATAGTACTTCCTGTAAAGAACCCTGTGTATAAGCCAGGTCTTCTTAACGAGCTTGCTCGGATCAACAACCTTCTTCATGTGAACCAGATAGGCGATCAGGATACCGGTAAGTCCCACAGCAACAGATATAGCTATCAAAACAGAGGCGGGAACGGATGCTGCGTGCTCCACGGCATGTTCTGCGTGATGACCATGGGCGTGAATAACAGGCGCCAAGAACTCAGCAAAGAAGGACTCTCCGTGTCCCGACTTCAGGCCAAAGAAACCGACAGTGGCAGAACCTATGGCAAGGACTATAAGAGGGATCGTCATGACCTTTGGAGATTCATGTAGATGGTGCTTTATCTCCTCAGGGATACGCTCTTTGCCAAAGAAGGTCATGAAGATGGCTCTGAAGGTGTAATAAGCGGTTACACCCGCAGCAAGGGTACCAAGGAACCACAAGGTGTAGTGGCCGGTCACGAAAGCATGATGCAGTATCTCATCCTTTGACCAGAAACCGGCAAAGGGTGGAATTCCCGAAAGTGCAAGACCACCAACGATGAAAGTGGCAGCAGTTATAGGCATGTACTTCTTCAGATTACCCATAAGCCTCATGTCAAGTACATCGCTCATGGCGTGCATGACGCTACCTGCAGAGAGAAAGAGCAAGCCCTTGAAGAAGGCATGGGTCATAAGGTGGAAGACTCCCGCTGCGTAAGCTCCCACTCCACATCCCAAGAACATGTAACCGAGCTGAGATACGGTGGAGTAAGCCAAAACCCTTTTCAAGTCAAACTGAGAAGTACCAATGGTACCGGCAAAGAACGCCGTGAGACAACCAATAACCGCCACAACCTCCAAAGAGAAGGGAGCCATGTTGTAAAGCACGTTGGATCTCGCAACCATGTACACACCAGAGGTAACCATGGTAGCAGCGTGAATGAGCGCCGAAACTGGGGTTGGACCTTCCATGGCATCGGGCAACCACACGTAAAGAGGTATCTGGGCTGACTTACCAGTTGCTCCCATGAAAAGGCAAAGCGTGGCGATAGTAACTATTTCTGGAGAAAGGTGATGTGCTTTCTCAAAGACCTCGGCAAAATCAAGGCTTCCAAGATAGTACCAAAGTATAAACATGCCCATTACGAAGAAGGCATCACCCACTCTATTGGTAATGAAGGCCTTCATACCAGCCTTCCAGGCAGATTCCCTCTCGTACCAGAAACCGATGAGCAGGTAGGAGCAGAGACCAACGCCTTCCCACCCCACAAAAAGGAGCAGATAAGAACTACCGAGAACCAAAATAAGCATGAAGAAGACGAACATGTTAAGATAGGTGAAGTAGCGCGGATACCCTGGATCATGCCCCATATAACCTATGGAGTACACATGAATGAAGAAAGACAATGTGGTAACCACCATGAGCATAACAGCGGTAAGCTGATCCACCCAAAAGGCAACCCTCACGTGCACATCGGGGGTGACTATCCAGTCCCACAAGTTTACCTCACCCACATGACCATGAAGCACATCCAGAAAAACCAAGATAGAGAAAAGCCAAGCAAGCCCCAAAGCTGGAACTGCAATCCAGTGAGCTCTATTCTTAAT
>JALWBK010000207.1 GCA_027037155.1 bacterium
AGGGTATGGTGGTTCTTATGCCCCTAACCACAAACTCCCTCAATGCCCTCTTGCTTCTGGCAATAACCTCACTTCTGTCCTTACCCCAAACTATAAGCTTTGCCACGATGGGGTCGTACTCCATGGGAACAACGGCTCCCTCATACACACCTGAATCAACCCTTATGCCAGGACCACCGGGCACCCTGTAACCAGTTATCTTACCAGGAGCCGGCATGAAATTGTTGAAGGGATCTTCCGCATAAATACGGAACTCCATAGCAGCGCCTTCCATCTTCACATCTTCCTGTGAGATGGAAAGCCGCTCCCCTGCAGCGATCTTTATCATCTCCTTAACGATATCAACACCGGTTACCATCTCTGTAACGGGATGTTCCACCTGCAGACGGGTGTTGACCTCTAAGAAGTAGAAGTTCCTGTCCTTATCCACCAAAAACTCCACCGTACCAGCGCTGTAGTAGCCAGCCGCCTTAGCCACCTTCAGGGCAGCCTCACCCATACGGCGCCTTAAGTCTTCATCCATGATAACCGAAGGGGTCTCCTCAATGACCTTCTGGTGACGCCTCTGTATGGAACACTCCCTCTCACCGAGATAGACGCCATTGCCCTCCTTATCCACCAGTATCTGCATCTCTACGTGCCTGGGATTCTCTATGTACTTCTCAATGTAAAGCGAATCATCGCCAAAAGCACCGGCAGCCTCAGACCTTGCGAGTCTAACGGCAGACTCCAGCTCCTCCCTGTTGTGAACGAGCCTCATTCCCTTACCGCCACCACCGGCAACTGCCTTGAGCATAATGGGAAAGCCTATCTCCTCGGCCTTCTTAAATATCTCCTCATCAGAAAGAGGCTCCAAGGTACCGGGTATCACCGGAACGCCTGCCTTCATAGCGGTCTGTCTCGCCACAGTCTTGCTGCCCATAGCAACTATGGACTCTTTGGGAGGGCCTATAAAGACTATACCTTCGCTCTCACAGGCTTCGGCAAACTCCGCATTCTCAGCCAGAAAACCGTAACCCGGATGTATAGCCTCAGCGCCGGATCTCTTGGCCACATCTATTATCTTATCTATCCTCAGATAGCTCTCCTTTGCAGGAGCCGGACCAATGTGATACGCCTCGTCAGCCATCCTAACGTGCAGGGCATCCCTGTCCACGTCAGAATAAACGGCAACGGTCTCTATCCCCATCTCCCTGCAAGCTCTTATGATCCTAACGGCGATCTCGCTTCTGTTGGCAATCAGCACCTTTTTAAACATGCGTAGCCTCCTTTATAGAGGTATGTTTCCGTGTTTCTTGGGCGGCATGGTGTCCCTCTTACCCAAGCAGGTCTCAAGGGCCTGGATGAGCCTCTTTCTGGTAACCTTGGGCTCAATAACCTCGTCAATGTAGCCCATCTGAGCGGCAATGTAGGGATTGGCAAAGGTCTTTCTGTACTCGGCAACCAATCTCGCCTTCTCCGCCTCCGGATCCTCAGCCTGGGCGATCTGCTTTCTGAAGATGATGTTAACTGCACCATCGGGTCCCATAACTGCAATCTCCGCTGTAGGCCATGCGAAGTTATAGTCGGACCTTACATTTTTGGAACCAAGCACGTCAAAGGCACCACCGTAGGCCTTCCTCAAGACAACCGTCAGCTTGGGTACTGTGGCCTCGCAGTACGCGTAAAGCAACTTGGCACCGTGCTTAATGATTCCGCCATGCTCCTGAGCCACACCGGGCAGGAATCCCGGAACGTCCTCAAAGGTGATGATGGGAATATTGAAAGCATCGCAGAAGCGCACGAACCTCGCACCTTTCACAGATGCGTTTATGTCAAGGCAACCGGCGAGGTGCATAGGCTGGTTGGCCACTATGCCAACCACATGGCCGTTCAACCTGGCAAAGCCTATAACCAAGTTGGGCGCAAAAAGCGGCTGCACCTCAAAAAAGTAGTGGTCATCCACCACCGTCTTTATAATCTCCTTTACATCGTATGGCTTGTTGGGATCATCGGGCACCACATAGTTGAGATCTTCATCCTCTCTATTAGGATCATCTGTAGGCTCCTTGTAAGGCGGATCCTCCATGTTGTTCTGAGGCAGGAAAGAGAGAAGCTCTCTGATCATAAGCAGACACTCTTCATCGTTTTCGGCCATAAAGTGAGCCACACCAGAAATCGTGTTGTGGGTGAGGGCTCCACCAAGCTCCTCCTTGGTTATCTCCTCGTGGGTGGTGGCCTTTATAACATCGGGACCCGTTATGAACATGTAGGATGTACCCTTAACCATGAAGATAAAGTCCGTTATGGCAGGAGAGTATACCGCTCCTCCTGCACAAGGACCCATAATCGCAGAGATCTGAGGCACCACACCGGAGTAAAGGGTGTTTCTCAAGAATATATCGGCATAACCAGCGAGAGAAACCACACCCTCCTGGATCCTCGCACCACCAGAGTCGTTCAGTCCTATAACAGGACAACCGTTTTTGGCGGCAAGATCCATAATCTTGCATACCTTTTTGGCAAACATCTCCGAAAGGGAACCGCCAAAGACAGTGAAGTCATGGGAGAAGACGTAAACGGTTCTGCCGTTGATCTTACCAAATCCCGTAACCACACCGTCGCCCAAGATCTTCTGCTTGTCCATACCGAAATGGGAGCAACGATGAACCACAAACTTGTCTATCTCAACAAAGGTACCCTTATCCAGCAGAATATTGAGACGCTCTCTGGCCGTTAGCTTGCCCATCTTATGCTGCTTCTCAATCTTCTCCGGCCCTCCTCCCTGCTCGGCAAGCTCGTTAAGCCTCCTTAACTCCTGAAGCTTCTCTTCAATACCCATACCAACCCTCCAAATGGTTTTAGTTAGCCTCTATTTAACAGATTTTTGTAATACTGAGCAACAGCCAACCACTGCTGCGGAGTCAACGCATCAGGCCTCAGATCAGCATCCACTCCAGCCTTCTCAAGCACCTCTTTCCAGTTTATTTCCGGTATGGAAAAAGACAAGGCTTTGTAAATTTTCTTTCTACGATACGGAAACCCTGCGTTCAAAATCCGTTTCAAAACCTTTGCGAGGTTATCTTCAAGCACCCTCTCCCTTACCCCATAAAGGACAGTAGAATCTACCTCAGGCCTCGGCCAAAACGCGTTCTTTGACACACTGAATAAGACTTTAACAGAAAAGACCAGCGAGAACAAGACACTCAACACGCCGTAGGCCTTGGTTCCACTGGAAGCAGTTATCCTTTCTGCCACCTCCTTTTGAAACATAAGCACGAATCTATCCACCCTCTTCGCCTCATCCCAAAGTTTGAACATGAAAGGTGACGAGATGCTATAGGGAAGGTTGGAAACAACAACCGCCCCTTCGGGAAGGAGAGTCTTTAAGTCCAGATCCAGCACATCGGCCTCTACCACCTCAACATGGGGGTACCTACCCAAAAGATCTACTAAATGCCTGTAAAGAAGGGGATCCTTCTCAACCACCACCAGTCTACCACAGCTTTCGGCAAGGGCAAGGGAGAGGGCCCCATGTCCCCCTCCCACCTCTAAAACCCACGAAGAAGGATCAAGTTGTGCACAAGAGACTATCCTTTCAACAACCCTGTCATCTATGAGAAAATTCTGACCTAAGGCCTTCTTTGGCCTTATCCCCTTTTGTCTTACCTCATTTAAAAGCTCCCTGCTTTTCACTTTATGGCATCCAAAAGATCCATATCACCAAAGGCAGCACGCCAATCATTCAGAAAGCGCTTTATGCCTATGTCTGTAAGTGGATGCCTGAGAAGCTGCTCCATAACCTTGTAAGGCACAGTAACAATGTCGGCTCCTATCTCAGCCGCCTCCACCACATGCCTGGGGTGACGCACACTGGCAACAATCACCTCTGTCTTAAAGTCGTAGTACTTCAAAATGGGCACGATAGAGGATATCAAAGCCATGCCCTCGTGGCTTATGTCGTCAAGCCTTCCTACAAAGGGAGAGACAAAGGTGGCCCCTGCCTTAGCCGCCAAGATAGCCTGAGACGGTGAGAAGATCAGCGTAACGTTGGTCTTTATGCCCTCTTCCGATAGGGTCTTCACCGCCTTCAATCCCTCCTTGGTCATAGGGATCTTGATGGCGATGTTGGGATGGATCTTGGCAAGCTCACGGGCCTCTCTCACCATCCCCTCATAGTCAAGGCTCAGCACCTCAGCGCTGACAGGCCCATCAACGATGGAACATATCTCCTCAAGAACCTCCCTGTACTTCCTACCCGTTTTTGCCACCAGGGTAGGATTGGTGGTGACACCGTCCAAAATACCCCAACTCGCTACCTCTCTGATCTCATCTACAAAGGCGGTATCCAGAAAAAACTTCATCGCTCTCCCTCCTCAGCCAGTCTTTTCAGCTCCTCCAATATCATAAGCGCCTCAAGGGGCGAAACCCTTTCAAGATCCAGATTTCTTAATTTCACAATCACGGGATGCTCGTAAAGGGGCAAAGGTGTCTGGGCAGAACTTTCAAGCTCTGCCAGTATCTCTTTCGCCCTCTCCACAACCTCCTCAGGCACCCCTGCAAGCCGCGCCACATAGATACCATAACTCTTGTCCGCACCACCAGGCACCAATCTATGGGTAAAGATGATTCTATCCTGCCACTCCTTTACCTCCACCCTGTAGTTCACCACGCTGGGAATCTCCTGTGAAAGGGAGGTCAGCTCGTGATAATGGGTGGCAAAGAGTGTTTTGGCCCCAATCTTTCTTGCAATATACTCTACCGTAGCCCAAGCAATAGACATACCATCATAGGTGCTGGTACCCCTTCCCACCTCATCCAATACCACCAAAGATTGAGTGGTGGCGTTGTTGAGGATATTGGCCGTTTCGGCCATCTCCACCATAAAGGTGGACTGTCCCTGGGCAAGGTTATCGGCGGTACCTATTCTGGTCATGATGCGGTCAACAGGGGTTATCACGGCGTTTTTAGCAGGAACAAAGGATCCCATCTGTGCCAAAAGCACTATGAGGGCCACCTGCCTTATGTAGGTAGATTTACCGCTCATATTGGGACCCGTAATGATGTGGACCTCCCCTGGCTTCAACACCGTGTCGTTGGGAACAAAATCCTCCTTCAGCATCACCTCCACCACAGGATGGCGCCCATCCTTTATAACAATCTCTCCCGTCTCCACCACTTTAGGTTTAACGTAGTTCCTCTCTGCCGCTACCCTCGCCAGGGAGTTTAGGAAATCAAGCTCTCCCACCGCTTCAGCTATTGCCCTAAGCTCACCGCTTTTGGCGGCAATTCTACTGAGAATATCCCCGTAAATTCTTCTCTCCAGTTCCTGTATTCTCTCCTCAGCACTCAGTATCTCCTCTTCAACCCTTTTGAGCTCATCGGTTATGAACCTTTCTGCATTCACCAAGGTCTGCTTTCGCTGATAGTCGGAAGGGACCTTGTCAAGATGTGCCTTTGTAACCTCTATGTAGTAACCAAAGACCTTGTTGTACTTTACCTTCAAAGAGGAAATGCCTGTGCGTGCCCTCTCCTTTGCCTCGTACTGTTTAATCCAAGCATCGGAATTGTGCTTTACATCCTTCAGCCTATCCAAAGCCTCGTCAAAACCGTACTTTATGAGATATGGGCTATCAGGGTCATCCTCCACTCCCCTTTCAATAAGCTCCACCAGCTCATCAAGCGGATAAAGATTGCCACCAAGCTCTCTGAGGAGTGCACTATCCGCTTCCCCCACCAGATCCTTCAACTCCGGCACCCTCTTCAACAACACAAGCAGAGAGAGAAGCTCCTTTGGCTTTGCAATGCCGCTTTCAACCCTTGTGACGATCCTCGCCACATCCCCCACACCCTTCAACAGGGAGGTAAGATCCACATCCAAAAGATAGTGAACTGCATCCAACCTGCGCCTTATAGCCTCTGTATCGTATAAGGGATTCAGTATGGCCTCCCTGAGCCTCCTGTAGCCCATAGGAGTGACAGTCTTATTAAGCACCCGAAAGAGGGTACCCTCCTCCGTTCCCTCCCTGAGATTCCTAACGAGTTCCAGATGCCTTATTGTTGCCGCATCTAAATAGGCAAAGCCCTCCTTAACGTGAAACCTTACCCTTTTAACATGCTCTAAAGGAACGTAAAGCACCTCTTTAAGATAGCGGATTAAAGCTCCAAGGGCCCTCACCACCAAAGGCTTTCCGTAAAGGCCAAGAGCATCTATGGTGCTTTTGTAATGCTCCTCCACCACCTCCTTAGCGCACTGAAAGTCAAAAAAGTAAGGATCACACTCTTCTGTAAAAACACCTTCAATTTCCTCAAAAGCGCTGCCTTCTGGATAAATCAGGGTCTTGGGAGACATTCGCTGTAAAAGGTCCTCTACCTCCCCCTTAGAACCCTCAAAGACAACGGCGTTCCCATCAAGAAGACTGATAAAAGCTACAGCAAAGTCCCTTTTCTCCCTGAGGATTGAAGCCACATACTCAGGGGACTTCTCCCCCTCCTCAGATTCTATATAGGTGCCTGGCGTGATTACCCGAACCACTTCTCTTTTGACTATACCCCTCGCCTTGGAAGGATCTTCCACCTGTTCACACACCGCCACCTTAAAGCCAGCATCCAAAAGTCTCTTTATGTACCCCTCAACAGAGTGGTAGGGAACACCACACATGGGTAGACCATTTCTGCTGGTGAGGGTAATATTCAGCACCTTTGAGGCCACTTCGGCATCTTCGTTGAACATCTCGTAAAAGTCACCCAAACGAAACAAAAGAATAGCATCTGGGTAGGACCTCTTAAGGGCTAAGTACTGCTTAATCATAGGGGTGAGTTTTTCCATGACCAAACCCAAAGAAGAGAGTGTCCCCGGGGGGATTTGAACCCCCGTTACCGGCGTGAAAGGCCGGTGTCCTGGACCGGGCTAGACGACGGGGACACAAAGTGAGCCGGGCAGGGGTCGAACCTGCGACCAACGGCTTAAAAGGCCGTTGCTCTACCAGCTGAGCTACCGGCCCACAATTTGCTCGGCTTAATTAACAAACGGCTTACCCTTCGTCAATAGATATAAACGGAAGAAATTTTTTGTCCAGAGGCAACCAACAATAACAGTTTATTACCTTCCACCAGAGCGTCAAGGGCCTCTTTCTCCGAAAGTCTTCTACGAATCTTAATGCTCCAAAGATCCTTTCTCTCCATCCTCCAGAGAACTACCCCGTCCTCGGTTTCTGTAACCGCACATACGCTCTCCCTACAGGGCAGAAGCTCAATAAGCCTTCCCTCCATGTTTGTGAGAACAGGCTTGCTCCAGTGTACACCATCCTCGCTCTCAGAACAGAAGATCAGAGCAAATGGAAACGAGCTCTCAATAAGCGCGACAAGCCTATTCTTATACTCAACCACATGCAGCTTCCTAAGCTCAGCTCCTATGTCCTCAGAAATCCCTAAAAAGGCCTTGAAACGCCAACCATCAACTCCATTTTCTGACTCAAAGATAGAAGGAGAAACGAGCTTGCATCCGTAGGGTACCC
>JALWBK010000208.1 GCA_027037155.1 bacterium
TTCTTTGGAGTGCTCATTGAGCACTATGCTGGTAACTTCCCTCTTTGGCTTGCCCCTGTGCAGGTGAAGGTGATGAGCATAACTGACGATCAGGTGGACTACTGCCTTGATGTTGTTAAGCGGTTGAGGGCAGAGGACATAAGGGTAGAGGCAGATGTGAGGAACGAGAAGATTGGGTACAAGATCAGGCAGGCCGAGTTAGAGAAGGTGCCTTACATGGTGGTTGTGGGCAAGAAAGAGGTGGAGTCTGGTAAGCTCAGTGTGAGACGTAAGGGCAAGGGCCAGCTTGGTGTGTTGTCTGTGGAGGAGTTGATAGATATGTTAAAACGTGAAGTGGAAAATAAGGGAAGGGAGGTGTAGCCATAGGTAGCAAGGACGATTTCAAGATCATTGCAAATGAACAGATAAGGGTGAAGGAGGTTAGGGTTATATCCCCTGATGGCAAGCAGATGGGCATTATGTCCACTAAGGAAGCACTGAATCTGGCCAGGGAAGCAGGATACGACCTCATCTTGGTTGCTCCCAATGCCAATCCGCCGGTCTGCCGTATGATGGACCTTGGCAAGTACAAGTACGAGCTGAAGAAGAAGGCCAGGGAAGCCAAGAAGAAGCAGAGGGTTATTGAGGTTAAGGAGCTGAGGTTCAGGCCGAAGATTGAGGAGCATGATTATCAGGTGAAGCTGAAGCACGCCCGAGAGTTTCTGGAAGATGGAGATAAGGTAAAGATCGTCATGAGGTTCAGGGGCAGGGAGATGGCTTTCATTGACACGGGAAGGGAGGTTTTGGACAGGCTTGTGAAAGATCTTGAGGATGTGGCTGTTGTTGAGAAGAAGCCGGATCTTGAGGGAAGGCAGATGGTGATGGTTCTTGCCCCGAAGCACCACAAATGAAGGTGCTCGCCGTTGTAGCAACCCCCAGAAAGCGGGGAAATTCGCGGATCTTGGTAGAGCGTTTTCTGTCTTATGCGTCTGCGAACTCTTTTGTGTTTCTCTTTGATGCGTACAAGGAGGCTGTATCGCCCTGTAGGGGCTGTAACGCCTGCTTTAACAGTGGTGAGTGTGTTGTGAAGGATAACATGCAAAGGTGGTATCCTCTGATTGAAGAGGTCGATGCTCTGGTTGTTTCGCATCCTGTTTACTTTTACGGTCCTCCTGCGCCACTAAAGGCCTTTATTGACAGGTGCCAGCCTTTTTGGTTCCGACGCTTTGTCAAAGGTGAGAATCTTAAAACTAAAGATGCGGTTCTGATAAACGTTGCGGCGTCTATGGCGGACAATCTTTTCGTTCCCTCTTACTACATCGCCAAGGTGTGGCTGAACTCTATAGGGGCTAAGCTCGTTTCTCATCTTGCCTTTGGTGGACTGGAGAGGGAGGGGGAGGTACTTTCTCTAAAGGAGATTCTGAGGAGGGTGGATGAAGGGGCAAGAGAGTTCTTTGGCGCTAAGGCTTAAAGAGATCATTTCGGGCTTTAATGGACTAAAAATAGGGGTTCTTGGCGATTTTGTGTTGGACATCTTTGTTTACTCGCTTGCCACCAGGGTTTCAAGGGAAGCCCCTGTACTCATTGTAAAATACGAGGGTGAGAAGTTGGTTCTGGGAGGCGGGGCAAACACCCTTAATAATGTTAGGTCTTTAGGTGTTACCGCAGTTCCCTTTGGTTTTGTTGGAGACGATGAGGAGGGGAAAAGACTGATAAACGAAATGGCTTCCCTTGGCATTTGCACCGATTATGTGATTCCCGTTCCAGGAAGAAGAACCGTAACGAAAACGAGGATCCTCGCTGGTAGCCATCACACGGTGAAGCAGCAGGTTTTGAGGATAGACAAGGAGCCCGATGACGGTATTGACGAGAAGTACTACCGGCAACTGGTGGGGATGATAGAGGACAGCATTAACGAGCTTGATGCCCTTATAGTTTCCGACTATGGCTATGGGACCGTGGCGGGGCCTGTCAAGGATTTTATCTTGAATCTGGAGGACAGGCTCGTTACAGTGGATTCTCGGTACAATGTGTTGGACTTTAAAGGGGTGACGGCTGTGACTCCCAATGAGCCAGAGACAGCAGCGGCTTTGGGCGTTGCCCGTGTGGATGATGGTAACGTGGAGGAGTGTGGCAGAAGGATGCTTTCTATATTGGGGACCGATGCCGTTCTCATTACCAGAGGGAAGAAGGGCATGGCTTTGTTTGAAAGGACCGGTGGTGTCCATCATATAGATATATACGGCACCGATGAGGTGGCCGATGTTACAGGT
>JALWBK010000209.1 GCA_027037155.1 bacterium
CCGTATTTTTCCACGGTTCTTAAGATGTCCCGTGGATTGCCGCTACACACTATGCGCCCGTTTATGAGTACGTAGCCCAAGTCGGCGTTTACGTAGTTGAGTATGTGCCCGGTGTGGGTGATTATGAGGGCGCTTTTTGTATGTTCCCTCTTTACCTCCTTGATGCTTTTATCAGGTGTAGGTTCTATCTCCCTTCCTAAGATTCTGTTTATGGCGCTTCCTAAAAGAGCTATGCTTTCTAAGTCTACTCCCGATTCCGGTTCATCCAATAGAAGTAGATCGGGGTCCATAGCCATAAGCTGAAGTATTTCTGAGCGCTTCATCTCCCCACCTGAGAATCCGTCGTTTACATCCCTCTCCAGAAAGTCTTCCATGTTGACCTTTCTGGCCAACTCCAACGGATCAACTTCTCTTCCCCTGGCGGATGCGGCTATCTCTACGATCTGCTTGGTCTTAACTCCTCTGATCACTGGTGGACGCTGGAAGGCTAATCCTATACCGAGCTTTACCCTCTCATACACAGGAAGATTTGTTATGTCCACTCCCTTAAACCAGATCTTGCCCTCCACCACTTCATATCCGGAAAAGCCCATAATGGTCATTATGAGAGTGGTCTTTCCCGAGCCATTGGGTCCCATAAGGGTTATAACCTTCCCTTTAGGCACCTCCAGGTTTATCCCATGGAGTATCTCTTTCCCAGCTACCCTTACCTTTAGATTCTCTATCTTTAGCACCTCACTCCTCCTATCGTGTTGTGGGACAAAATATAGTAATTTTGGTAATATTTGTCAATATAAGAAACACCTGACCCGGTGACCTTTGTTAACCTCTTTAAACTGGGGGATTTGGGTTCGGCATATATCGGTTCTCTTTTCGCATCGGGAAAAGTACGGGCATGCACCGGCAGGTGGTGTTTCCTGTGTGATGCTTTTGGCTTTTAACCTTTTACCTGGAAGGGGGATGGCCTCTATGAGGTCTTTAGTGTAAGGATGAAGGGGGTTCTTCAGCACTTCTTCTACAAGACCTTCCTCAACCATGTAGCCCCGATAAAGGAGTCCCACCCTATCGCCGATTTCTGCAGCCACAGAGAAATCATGGGTAACGAAAAGCAGAGAGGATTTCCTTTCCTTCACCAGCTCCACAAGTAATTTGAGTATCTGACTTTGAACCGTTACGTCTAAGGCGGTGGTTGGTTCATCGGCTAATATCAGTTTGGGCTCTGCTATTACCGCCATGGCTATCATAACCCTCTGACGCATTCCTCCAGAGAAGAGGTGTGGGTAATGGAAGTACCTCTCTTTGGCGTTTTCAATACCCAATCTTTCAAGCAGTTCAATAACCCTTTCCCGTGCCTTTTTCCCCTTTATTCCGTAATGAAACTCTAACACTTCTGCTACCTGATCCCCTATCCTCATGGTGGGATTTAGAGAGGTCATGGGCTCCTGAAAGACCATGGAGACCTTGCACCCTCTGATAGAGACCATTTCCTCTTCAGATAGTTCAAAGAGGTTTTCGCCCTCAAAGAGGACCTCTCCTGAGTACTCGGCATTGCCAGGAAGGAGTCTCATGATGGATTTGAGTACCGCTGTCTTTCCTGATCCTGACTCGCCCAAGAGACAGTATATCTCTCCCCTATTAACAAAAAAGGAGACCCCCGAAAGGGCCTCCGTGTAATCACCCAGCAGGTGAAACCCTACTTTTAAATCCCTGACTTCAAGTAGCAAGTTTTACTTCTTGACCAAGGACTCTCCCAGCTTTTTCCAGAAGAGGTAGGTCTTCTTAAGGGACGATTCCTCTGTCTTTTCTGCCGTGACCGCAGGCTTTGCCACCTTTGGAGCCTTCTTTATCTCAACCTTCTTTTCCTCCTTCTTTGTGGCTTCTGCTTCGGCCTTCTCCACTTTAGGAACTGCTACCTTGGATACGCTGACCTTTGCCTGTACCTTGCTGAGGGTGTTGCTCAGGTTAGCTACCAAAACAGGTATGGGAGAGGGACCCCTTTCAACCTCAGCCTTTAAAGCGCCGAAGAGCTTTTCAACCTTATTAGCTTCGCTGTCTGTCATGTAAGGTTTGAGCTGATCAATCAGTCCTTTGGCCTTTTCAAGCTCACTCTTGGCGGCGTCGTAGTTTCTCTCTACCATGGTAAGGGCATAAACCCTTTCCAAAGTGCTGAGGGCTTCCAACTTAAGGGCCTTAACCTCAAGGGACTGTTCCTTGGCAGAAAGATATCCGGCAATCTTCTTAACCTCTTTTACCTCCCTTTTAACGCCAAGGTTGGAGAGAGCCAATACCAGAGCAATGACAGAGATTATTATGGCGACCACACCGATGATCTTACCGCCACCGGATCCCCCCTCTTGGACTGTGGTCTGTGTGTTAGTAGCAGTTGTCTCAACCGTCCTGTTCTCCTCCATCCTTTTACCTCCCGTCAGGAATTTTTGCTTGTTTAGAAATAGCTGATAAAGAGCACCGATGTCAATGCTTGACGGTGAACCAAAGAATGGTAAAAGAGAGGCATGCGCTCTGTGATACTTGAGGGAAGATACGTTAAGCCGGAGGGGTTTACAGATACTGAAGGACTTCCCGTACCCTTCTACGGCCGAATAAGGTGGGACAAGATAACTAAAGAGCCTAAAAAAAGGTGGAAGCTCTTTAATAGAATCCCCGATGCGCTCAAAGTTATGCTCAATCTCATAGACGAGCTCTCTTTTGTTTATCTGTGTAAAAAGTACCCCCTTGCCATCATCGCCAGTGCCAAACTTGAGAGAGAAAGGGATGAGGTGGCTTTGAAGGCTGTGGAGCCTCAGAAGATAACTCCTTCCGATGGTTTTGTCTTTACCCACAACGCCGTCAACCTGGTGGCTGCTCAGTACATGGGGGTTGATGGCTACTATGGCTTGGGAATAGACCACGTCTGTTCCTCTGGATTAGACTTGATAGGACTTGCCGACAGGCTAATAAGGGATAAAACGGCAGAGGTGGTTTTGGTTGTGGCTATAAACAGCATGGCTGCACCATCCAGAACTGCCTATCATGCCAATCTTGGGGTTGTAAGTAAGCGGGGGTGCATTCGCCCTTTTGATAGAAGAAGGGATGGTACCATCTTTGCCGATGGGATGGCAGTGGCTCTGCTCTGTTCTGAAGATGTGGCTGAAAAAGAGGCTTTAACTGGTGTTGCTACGGTGTTGAGCTACAGCGCTTACAGCGATGCCTACCACATGTTCTCCTTAAGGAAGGATGGAACGGGTTTCAGGAAGGCTATTGAGGGTGCCCTTAATGGAGAACAGCCCCAGGTGGTGAAGGCTCACGCCACAGCTACAAAGCTAAACGATGCCGTGGAGGCAAAGGTTTACAGAGAGCTTTTTGGAGATAAACCGGTGATAACTGCCTTAAAACCGATATTTGGACATTCTGTTACAGCATCAGGACTTTGTGAAACGCTATATCTTTTAGATTGCCTGAAAGGTGGTTACATCCCTCCTATAGCTACCCTTAACGAGGTGGATGGTGAGTGTGAGGGAATTAGGCTTGCAAGGGAAAAAGTGCCTTTTGACGGTGGTACGGTGCTTTCTGTGGCGGCAGGCTTTGGGGGATTCTTCAGTGCCGTACTTCTGGAGGTGGGCCGATGGCTAAAAGAAAGAAGATGAAGTGTCCGAAGTGCGGATACGAGATAGAGGTTTACAAGAATCCGGTTCCCACGGTGGATATAATCATAGAGACGCCGGAGGGTATAGTGCTCATTGAGAGGAAGAATCCGCCCTTTGGCTGGGCCCTTCCTGGGGGATTCGTTGACTATGGGGAGACGCTTGAAGAGGCAGCGGTTAGGGAGGCTAAAGAGGAAACAGGGCTGGATGTGAAGCTGTTGAGGCAGTTTCACGCCTACTCTGACCCTTCAAGGGACCCGCGGCAGCACACCATCACAGTGGTCTTCGTGGCAGAGGCTCAGGGAGTACCGCGTGCGGCCGATGATGCAAAAAATGCAAGGGCTTTTAGGCCTGAAGAGATACCCTTTGACAAGCTTGCCTTTGACCATGGACAGATTTTGAAAGACTACCTGCAGGGGAAGTACTGATGCACGGTATAAACGAGAAGTGTGGGATCGCAGGGGTATACGGCCATCCAGAGGCGGCGAACTTAGTATACCTTTGCCTGTACGCTCTTCAGCATAGGGGACAGGAGAGCGCAGGGATTGCCTCTTGGGACGGGAGAGAGATTCACATGGTAAAGCGGATGGGTCTTGTGGCCGACATCTTTGACAAGAATACCCTCTCTTTCCTCACGGGAGCCATTGCCATTGGGCACAACAGGTACTCAACCACCGGTGAGAGCACATTGAAGAATGCCCAGCCGTTGTTTGTGAACTTCAAATACGGGGAGCTCGCCATAGCCCACAACGGGAACCTTGTAAACGCCCGTGCCATCAGAAGTAGGCTGGAGAGCGAGGGAGCTATCTTTCAGTCAAACATGGACACTGAGGTGCTGGTGCATCTAATCTCAAGGGCTCCCTATGATAACTTTATAGACAGCCTCAACTACGCGTTGAGACAGCTAAAAGGCGCTTTTTCCTTGCTGCTTCTGAGGGAGGATGAGCTTATAGCCGTTAGAGACCCATGGGGATTCAGGCCTTTGGTGCTTGGCATGCTTAAGGATGCCTATGTTATCGCATCCGAGACCTGCGCGCTTGATCTGATAGACGCTGTGTATGTTAGGGATATCAAGCCCGGTGAGGTGTTTCGCATAAGCAAGAGAGGGGTCGAGTCGTGGTTTCCCTTTGAAGAAGCAAGGCTTCACCAGTGTATCTTTGAGTACATCTACTTTGCGAGGCCCGATTCGGTGGTCTTTGGCAAAGAGGTCTATCCTATACGTTACAACTTTGGAAAGGC
The DNA here is from genome assembly GCA_027037155.1 of bacterium. GTDB lineage: Bacteria > Thermosulfidibacterota > Thermosulfidibacteria > Thermosulfidibacterales > Thermosulfidibacteraceae > Thermosulfidibacter. Next base: position 4,881 of record JALWBK010000209.1, read on the forward strand.
CCTTGCCAAGGAGAGTAGTTGCGAGGCGGATATAGTGATTCCCGTGCCGGATTCGGGGATAGTGGCGGCGTTGGGATATTCTAAGGAGTCCGGCATACCTTTTGAGATGGGATTGATAAGAAACCACTACGTTGGAAGGACCTTTATAGAGCCCAAGGATTCGGTGAGACACTTTGGGGTGAGGGTAAAGCTCAATCCGGTAAGGAGTGTGCTTGAGGGGAAAAGGGTCGTTGTCATAGACGATTCCATTGTGAGGGGAACCACCTCTATGAAGATCGTGAAGATGATAAGGTCTGCCGGTGCAAAAGAGGTGCACATGAAGATAAGCTCTCCACCCATTACCCACTCCTGTTTTTACGGCATAGATACGCCTACCAGAAGGGAGCTTATCGCTTCCTCCCACACGGTGGAAGAGATAAGAAAGTATATAACCGCCGATTCTCTACAGTACCTTAGCCTTGAGGGAATGATAGAGGCAACGGGCTATACCCTTGATGATCATCCCTTCTGCCTTGCCTGCTTCACAGGTGAGTATCCGGTCAGGGAATGAACGAGGCCGTTGTTGAAGCCATAAAGAGCGCTCCTGATAAGCCGGGGGTTTATGTCTTTAAGGATGAGGAGGGTAATCCCCTCTACGTTGGTAAGGCGAGGAGTCTGAAAAACAGGCTCAGAAGCTACTTATCCCGCCATGTTCCCCACAAGATCTCAGTGATGCTTACCAAGGCGTGTGAACTGGAGATCTTCACCACCGATACTGAGCTTGACGCCTTTATTTTGGAGAACAATCTCATAAAGACCTACAGGCCCCCCTTCAACGTAATGTTGAGAGACGACAAGAATTACCCCTACATAAGGATAGTGACCTCGGATCCTTACCCTTACATAGAGATTACCAGAAAGGTGGAGAGGGACGGATGCAGGTACTACGGGCCCTATGTGCCTACTTGGGCTGTGAGGGAGACCCTTAAAACCCTCACTGAAAGTTTCCCCATTAGAAGGTGCAAAACCGACCTTACAAAAATCCGCCAGAAACGCCCCTGCCTCAACCATCAGCTTGGTAAGTGCCTTGCCCCCTGCAGCGGCGAGGTGAGTCGGGAGGAGTACTTAGAGGTGGTGAACGACCTTATAAGGGTGATGGAGGGTGAGGGAGACAGCATAATTGAAAAACTTATCAAGAAGATGAACGAGGCCGCCGAAAAATTGGAGTTTGAGAGGGCGGCGAGGTTCAGGGACAGGATCTTTTCCATAAAGAGAATCCTTGAGCGCCAAAGGATGTTGCTACATGAAAAGCTGGACATGGATGCTATGGGCGTGGCTCAACAGGGAGATACTGTCTGTGTAGCGGTGGTCTTCATAAGGAAAGGAATGGTCATAGGTGAAAAGGAATTTGTGTTTGAGGAGGCCAGCAAGGAAGAGGCTATTGATGCCTTTTTAAGGGAGTTCTACGGTTCTAACCGGGACAATCCTCCATTGCTTCTCACCAGTGAGTCTGTGCCAGAGCATTGGAGCACCGTATTAGGTGTTGAGGTTGTTAAACCTAAAAACTCGCAGCATTCCCAAGTTATAGACTTTGCCGAGTCCAAGGCACAGGAGCACCTAAAGGAGTTTCTTGAACAGAAAAGAGCGCAAAACGAGGTACTGCATCAGGCAAAGGTGATGCTCGGGCTTTCTCGTATTCCTCTGAGGATAGAAGGCTACGATATTTCAAATATACAGGGACAGGAAGCGGTGGGCAGTATGGTGGTGTTTGAGACGGGAAAGCCTGCCAAGTCTCAGTACCGCAGGTTCAGGATAAAGGGCGTCTTTCATCCCGATGATTACAGCATGCATGAGGAGGTCATGAGAAGGCGCATCAGACATCTTGATTGGAAAAAGCCTGATCTCATCCTGATAGATGGGGGAATGGGACAGCTGAATAGAATAGTTAAAGTGCTGGAGGAGGCGGGATGGGACGTGGATGTGCTTGCCATATCAAAGGATAGGGATAGAGACCACATCTGGAACACCGATGGTGAGATAAGCATTCCAAAGGACCATCCCGTTTATCATTTGCTTCAGAGGGTAAGGGACGAGAGCCATAGGTTTGCCCTCTCCTACCATCGCAAGCTGAGGAACAGGAGAACCCTTGAGGGTGTTATTGAGGGTATCAACGGCATAGGTCCTGTGAGAAAGGCGAGGATTCTAAAGTTTATAGCAGAAAATCCGGAGTACATTTATGATCCAAAGGAGATGGCAAAAAGCTGCGGCATTCCCATTAAAGTTGCGGAGAAAGTGGTGGAGCTGTTAAAAGAGTACTATCAGCAGAAAGGGGTGTTGCCATGAGCATAAAGGAGTTCGGCAAGGAGATTACCCAGAAGGTTAAGAATGACCTGAAGGATTACTTCAAGGATAGAGACTACATGGTGATTGCTGTGGCAGAGAAGGAGCCTCTTCGTGTGTACGCTTTGAGGGCCACCTCAACGGTGAGGGAGGCCCAGATGATACACGGTCTTTCCCCCATTCTTGCAACCGTTACTGGGAGGGTTCTGTGTGGGGCTTTGCTTCTTTCCAGCATGATAAAGCACGCTACCAACCAAAAACTGGTTC
>JALWBK010000210.1:0-760 GCA_027037155.1 bacterium
GCCGGGCTGGGTACCAGGTTTTATATTTATCTCCACCTCTTCGCCAAAGTAGGGGAGCTTTATCTTCTTACCCAGAATGGCATCTACGAAACTTACGGGAATCTGGCATACCACATCGTTTCCTACGCGCCTGAATACAGGGTGATCCTTTACCACCACGTCTATGTAGAGATCGCCCGGTTCACCGCCGAAGAGTCCGGAGTTGCCCTCTCCTCTGAGTCTGATGCGATCTCCTGATTTCACCCCAGGCGGAATGTTGACGGTGACGGTTCTTTCAACCTTTATACGCCCTTTACCCTGGCACCTGGAACATGGGTTTCTAAGAAAGACACCTTCCCCACCGCAGTTGGGGCAGGTCTTGGATACGGTGAAGAATCCGTGGGTGTAGGTTACCTGTCCAGCACCTCCACAGGTGGGACAGGGACCATAATCTGAGGGGTTTACCGCTCCCATTCCCCTGCATTGGGGACAGGTTTCAAGTCGCGGAATTTTCAGTTTTGCAGTGGTACCCTTTAGGGCTTCCTCAAACTCTATGTCTAACACGAACCTTAGATCTTCTCCCCTTTGAGCCCTGCTTCTTCGGCTGCCTCTTCTTCTGGTTCCAAAACCGAAAAAGTCGCTGAAGAACCTGTCAAACTCCTCGAACAGGTCCTCTATGCCACCGAATCCTGTGGAGTAGCCACCTCCATGGCCTGTGAAATCTCCCGTGTACCCGTAACGGCGCATCCTGTCGTATTCTGCTCGCTTGGCCGGATCGGAA
>JALWBK010000210.1:770-2242 GCA_027037155.1 bacterium
GTTTACGTCTGGATGGTATTTGCGGGCAAGTTTCCTGTAAGCGCTCTTTATCTCTTCCTGAGAGGCATCGGGGGAGACGCCCAGGATCTCGTAGTAGTCCTTCATGACTCCTTCTTCCTGCTTACTATAACCTTGCTGGGTCTTATCAGCTTGCCTTTGAGTTTGTAGCCTTTCTGGACTTCTTGAACCACAATGTTGTCCTTCTCCTCGTCTTCAACCTGCATAATGGCTTCGTGCACATTGGGGTCAAACTCTTTGCCTTCGGCTTCGATCTCTTCCACGCCAAATTTTTTGAGGGTTTCTTTTAGCTGCTTGTAGATGAGCTTCACGCCTTCTACAAAGCTTTCTGTGTTTTCGCTCTTTTCCAAGGACTCGAGGGCCCTTTCAAAGTTGTCAAGTACGATGAGGATCTCCTTGATGATGGCTTCGTTGGCCAGCTCTTTTGCCCTTTCAAGCTCCCTCTGGATTCTCTTTCTGAAGTTGTCTAATTCTGCGTGGGTTCTGAGTAGCCTGTCGTATAACTCGTCGCGCTCCTTCTTTAGCTCTTCAAGCTCTCTTTTGAGTTCTTCAACGTTTTCTTGCCTTTCTTGCTCTTTTTTTTCTTCATCCTTCTCCTGAACCTGTTCGGTCTGTGCAGTCTTCTCCTCTTCCATTTTCTCCTCCGCTAATCCAGAATTTCCTGTATGTATTGGGCGGTCTTTTGAACAAAGGGTATCAGGAAGGCATAGTCAACCCGCTTGGGTGCCACCACCCCAAGGGTGCCAAAAACCCGGTCCTTGTATATGCAGCTTGTGGTGATCAGTGCCAGCTCTTTAAAGTCGTCGTATCCACTTTCGGTTCCGATTATTACGGTGGGGCTGTTCTCGCTGAGGCATTTGTTGAGTATCTTTACGATCTTGCTCTTTTCCTCAAAGGCCTTGAAGATCTCCCTCAGCTTCTCCACATTCTCAATAAACTCCTTATGCTCAAGGATGTGGGATGTGCCCTCAAAGTGGACTTCAAACTCCTCTTTGGATACGGGCGTGATGGCTTTGCGGGAGAGCTCAAGAGCCTTTTTGTAAAACTGGTCATACCTTGCCCTGTCTGCTTCCATTTCTGCTAATAGATCCTCTCTTATCTGAGCAAGGCTCTTTCCCGAGAACCTTTCGTTTATGTAGTTTGAGAAGCGGTTAAGCTGTTCTTGGGAAAAATCTTCTTCCGTTTGAACCAGCTTATGCTGGATGATGCCCGATTCGGAGGCGAACACCACAAGTATAGTGCATTTTGCAACCTTGATGAACTCCACATTCTTTACCTTGAGCACCTTTATCTTGGGTATGAATAGAAGCCCCACCTGTTTGGTTCTATCTGATAGAAACTTGGAGGCGGCTTTCAGCACGTCCTTCACATCCTTTGCCGTGTGCAGTGCTTCCTTCATCACCTCTTCAAACTCTTCCAAGGCCTCGTCAACGGGTTTGGTCTCAACTAAATTG
>JALWBK010000211.1:0-411 GCA_027037155.1 bacterium
CAGGAAGATACTTCCTCTTCTGCTCCTCGGTACCAAACTTCGCAATGGGAATGGCTCCAAAGACCTCTGTCAGGCATATATACCAGTTTCCAGCCATACCACAGCCGTTGCCACACAGCTCCTTTATGACGAGGTAGAGCTCCGTCAGTCCAAGCCCAGAACCACCATACTCCTCGGGAATAACTATACCAAGAAAGCCAGCATCACTTATGGCGTTCCAAAACTCCTGTCCAAACTCTCCCTTCTCCTCCTTCTCATACCAGTACTCAGGGCCAAAGTCCTTTGCTATCTTTTTGGCCGTCTGCATCATCAACACATGTTCCTCTTTAAAAGCAAAATCCATTTTACCACCTCCCGATTGTTATAAAATTCACACTCACTACCAATTAGTTGCTTTAGCGATACCATAAG
>JALWBK010000211.1:421-7447 GCA_027037155.1 bacterium
TGTCAACACAACCGGGCAAGAAAAATCCTTAAGGTTTCTATCAAAACAAAACTGTGTTTGTTACAAACAGGAAATTACACGGGAAGGCCCTTCTCTATGGCTGAAATAAGCTCGCTTATCCTCTTGTACTTGAGCCTCATGCTGGAGCGGTTCACTATGAGACGGGCGGTAATCTCAAAGATGGTCTCCACCTCTTCAAGGTTGTTTTCCCTTAAGGTGGTTCCCGTCTCCACTATGTCCACTATCTGATGGGCAAGCCCCACCAAAGGGGCAAGTTCCACTGATCCATAAAGCTGGATAATCTCCACCGGTATGCCCTTCTTACTGTAATGGTACTCAGCAATGCGAGGATACTTGGTGGCCACTTTAAGCCCCAAACCGTACCTGGGAAGCTCAATTCCCTTAGGCTGAGCCACAACCATCCGACAGTGGCCAAAACCCAAATCCAAAGGCTCGTACACGTCGGATTTCTCCTCTAATATCACATCCTTTCCTGCCACCCCCAGATCCGCCACTCCATACTCCACGTAAACGGGAACATCCATGGGCTTTACCACCATCACCTCAAAACCATACTCCGGAAAAGAAAACATGAGCTTCCTCTTCTCTCTATCCATCGCCGATAAATCAAACCCTATTTTATCAAAAAGGGTGCGGCACTGCTTGAGCAACCTTCCCTTGGGCATAGCTATCCTCAGCATCACTCCCTAACCCTCCTTATCTTCGCCCCTAACATTCTGAGCTTCTCGTCAAAGCGTTCATAGCCTCTGTCAAGGTGGTAGATACGAGAAACCTTGCTGGTGCCCTCGGCCACAAGAGCCGCAAGCACCAAAGACGAACTTGCCCTCAGATCACTTGCCATTACAGGTGCCCCAATCAGCTTCTCTACTCCTCTCACCACCGCCCTTTTGCCGTCAACGGTGATATCAGCGCCCATACGCCTAAGCTCAGCCACGTGCATAAAGCGGCGCTCAAAGATATTCTCGGTAATGACTGATGTTCCATCAGCGATGCTCATCATTGCCATGTATTGAGCCTGCACATCTGTTGGAAAGCCGGGATATGGAAAGGTCTCCATATCCACAGCCTTTATCACATCACATCCAAAAACCTTTAAGCCGCCTTCTACCCTCTCAATCCTCACACCGCAGCTCTCAAGCTTGGATAACACCGCCACCATGTGTTCCGGCTCAGCTCCCCTTACCACAACCTCATCCCCTGCCATAGCCCCCGCTATGAGAAAGGTGGCCGCCTCTATCCTGTCGGGCATAACCTTATGTTTAAAGCCCCTCAATCTATCAACACCTGAAACCCTCAATATATTGCCGTCTAACTTCTCTATCTTCGCTCCCATCTTCTTCAGCACGGCGATCAAGTCCCATACCTCAGGCTCCTGTGCCACATTTTCAAGAATCGTCTCCCCTTCTGCAAGCACCGCCGCCATAAGCACATTTTCAGTACCGGTAACGGTAACCTTGTCAAAGACGTACATTCCCCCTCTCAGCCTATCCACTTTAGCAACCACATAACCATGCCTTAACTCAACCTCCACCCCGAGCTTCCTCAGCCCCTTTATGTGAAGATCTATAGGCCTTTCTCCAATGGCACATCCACCCGGCATAGAAACCTCGGCGTACCCCTCCCTTGCCACCAAAGGCCCCAGCACCAACACAGAGGCCCTCATAGTCTTCACTAAGTCATAGGGAGCCACAGGATTCTTAATCTCTGAAGCCCTGATCCTCACCACGTTCTTCTGCCAGCTCCACTCAACCCCTAACTCCTCCAAAAGCGAGAGCATGGTCCTAACATCCCTTAAATCGGGAACGTTTTCTATAACGCACTCCTCATCGGTCAGGAGGGTTGCCGCAAGTATGGGAAGAACCGCGTTCTTCGCCCCACTTACGGTAACTTCACCGTTGAGCCTTGCACCACCTTCAACGATCAATGCTTCCATCCCGTAACCACCCTCTCTATGTGGGATAGATCCTTCTCCACCTCTATACCGGTGAAGCCTGCTCTCCTCATAAGAAAAGTGACGGCCTCAGCCTGTCCCATTCCCACCTCTACACACAAAAATCCGCCCCTCTTTATCCTCGGAAAGGCTTCCCTTATCAACCTCCTCATAAAGTCTAATCCATCCCTTCCCCCATCCAAGGCCTCCACAGGCTCGTAAAGCCTTATCTCGTCCTGCAGCTCCTCTATTTCATGGCTTTTCACATAGGGCGGATTGGAAACAACCGCATCAAAAAGCTCCCTTTCAGGAAAGGCGCTAAAAAGGTCGGATCTCAAACCCCAAGCCCTATCCGTAAGCTTTAGTCTTGCCCTGTTTTTCAAAAAGACCTCCATAGCCTTCGGGGAAATATCTATGCCCACTCCATAAAGAGAAGGATTGTCCTTCAATAGAGAGAGAAGTATGCATCCTGTTCCCGTGCCCACATCGGCTATAAAAGCCCTCTCCCTCCTTTTAAGATGAAAAGTGGCCACCTCAATAAGGGTCTCCGTCTCCCTGCGGGGGATGAAAACCCCTTTATCCACTAAAAACTCGTACTTCCACAGATACGCCACACCGGTGATGTACTGCAGCGGCTCCCTCTTTAACCTCCTCTTCACCAAAGCCTTGAACAAGGTAAGCTCCTTCTTGTTCATGGGCCTGTCAAGCTGCATGTAGAGCTGAACCCTGGTGGTACCAATGACGTAAGAGAGGAGATACTCAACGTCCTGACGGGGCGAAGATACCCCCTTTTCAGCAAGGTAATTCACAGTCCACGAGAGAACATCTCCTACGGTCCACACCCTCTTTTCCATTATCCTGTCTTGAAAATAGGCACAAAATGTATATTCTTGCAACTATCACAAACTAAGGGGTGAACCTTCCATGGAACGCGAATTTTTAAGGATCAAGAGGCTCCCACCCTACGTTTTCGCCGTGGTAAACGAGCTGAAGTACGAAGCAAGGCGGCGGGGAGAAGACATTATAGATCTTGGAATGGGCAACCCAGATCTACCCACCCCAAAACATATAGTGGATAAGTTGATAGAGGCCGTTCAGAATCCCAAAAACCACCGATATTCCGCATCCAAAGGCATTCCCAAACTGAGAGAGGCCATAGCAAACTGGTACAAAAGAAGGTACGATGTTGACATAGACCCGGAAACAGAAGCCATAGTCACCATAGGAGCCAAAGAAGCGCTGGCACATCTGACCCTTGCAGTTATAAGACCGGGGGATGTGGCGCTGGTACCCACCCCCACCTACCCCATACACACCTACTGTTCAATAATAGCCGGCGGAGACATCAGAACCGTTCCCCTCTCTCCCGAAGAGGATTTCTTTGAAAACATGATGCGCGCCGTAAAACAGACGTGGCCGGTGCCAGAGATCCTCATCCTTAGCTTCCCCCACAATCCCACCACCACCGTGGTGGATATTGAATTCTTCCAAAAGGTGGTGGACTTCGCTAAGGAGCACAATATCTTAGTAATTCACGACTTTGCCTACGCGGATCTTACCTTTGACGGATATGTAGCGCCGAGCATCATGCAGGTGCCGGGCGCCAAGGATGTGGCCGTTGAAATCTTCTCCATGTCCAAAAGCTACAGCATGGCAGGTTGGAGGGTGGGTTTTGTAGTCGGAAACGCCAAAGTGATAGCGGCCTTGGCAAAGCTTAAAAGCTACTACGACTACGGTATATTCCAGCCCATACAGATCGCCTCCATTATCGCCCTAAACGGGCCTCAGGACTGCGTTAAAGAAATTGTCAACACCTACAAGAAGAGAAGAGACGTACTCTGCAACGGTCTCAACCGCATGGGATGGAAGGTACAAAAGCCCAAAGGAACCATGTTCGTATGGGCCGAAATTCCAGAGGAGTACAAACACATGGGGTCTTTGGAGTTTTCCCTGTTCCTTCTGAGAGAGGCAAAGGTGGCGGTATCTCCCGGCATAGGCTTTGGATACAACGGCGACAACTACGTGAGATTTGCCCTTGTGGAGAACGAGCACCGCATAAGACAGGCCTTAAGGGGCATCAAAAAGGCACTAAACCTTGGAGCAAGAAAGAGATGTGTGAGCGTACTAAAAAAGCCGTAAACGTTGGGCTCATAGGCGTTGGAACCATAGGCACTGGAGTTGTAAAGGTCTTCCAACAGAACCAAAAGGTAATGGAGAAAAAGCTCGGGTTTCCTCTGAAACTGAAGTGGGTGTGCGACTTAGACTTAGAAAGGGACCGAGGCGTTGATCTATCCTCGTATAACAGAACCACAGACTACCTCCACATCCTTGAAGATCCAGAAGTAGATATAGTGGTGGAGCTCATTGGTGGTATTCACCCAGCTAAAGAGATCATTATAGAGGCCTTTGAAAAGAAGAAGCACGTGGTAACAGCCAACAAGGCACTTCTGGCAGAGGAAGGGGAAGAGGTCTTCAAAAGAGCCGAAGAGAACGGCGTAGATCTTGGTTTTGAGGCAAGCGTTGCAGGCGGCATCCCTATCATCAAAGTTTTGAAGGAAAGCCTTTGCTCCAACAACATCCTAAGCATACACGGTATCATCAACGGCACCGCCAACTACATCCTCACCAAAATGGAAGAGGAAGATATGAGCTTTGAAGATGCCTTGAAAAAGGCACAGGAAAGGGGATACGCAGAGGCCGATCCTACCTTAGACATAGAAGGCGTTGACGCCGCTCACAAAGCGGCCATCTTGGCCACCTTGGCCTTTGGAAGCATCTTCTCCCTAAAGGACGTCTATACAGAAGGCATCTCCCACATAAAGTATGCAGATGTGCTCTTTGCAAAGGAACTGGGCTATCGGATTAAGCTCCTCAGTATAATAAAGAAAAAGAGGCAAGAGGTTGAACTAAGAGTACATCCCACTTTAATTCCAGTCACCTCCTCTCTTGCAGGAGTAAGGGGAGCCTACAACGCGCTAAGTATCCTTGGAGATGTGGTGGGGCATGTGATGCTTTACGGCATGGGTGCTGGTATGATGCCCACTGCCTCTGCCGTTGTAGCAGACATAATGGACATAGCAAGGGACATTGCCAAGGGAACCAGCAACAGGGTACCACTTCTTGCTCACAAAAAGTTAGAAGAAGTCTCACTAAAGCCCATATCTGAAATACAGAGCAAGTACTACCTCCGCTTCTCTGCTTTGGACAAGCCCGGTGTTCTTTCCAAGATCTCAGGAATACTCGCCAAATACGAGATAAGCATAGAGTCCGTCATACAAAAGGGCAGAAAGGAAAACGGCTACGTCCCCATTGTGATGACCACCCACGAAGCTTTAGAAGCCTCTATGAAAAAGGCCATTGAAGAGATTGACTGCCTTGACATAATAGGCGCCCCCACCACCCTCATCAGGATTGAGAACAACCTAATCTTTTAAAAACTCACAGCTCTTGCTGACAGTGAGTGCAGGTGCCGTGGGTACGGCACGCGTTAAAGAGGGACTTCATCAGGTTCTCATCTAAGCGGGCGCAGATAAAGCGTCTAAGCATGGGGTTATCTGATTCCAGCATCTCCTTTGGAGTACCTATGAACTCAATCCTGCCCTTAGCAAGATAGGCAACTCTGTCGGCGTACTTTATCACACTCCATACATCGTGGCTCACCACCACCGAGGTAACACCCGTCTTATCTCGGGTATTCTTGATCAGTATGTCTATCTCTTCGGTGAGAAGGGGATCCAACCCTGTGGTAGGCTCATCGTAAAGCAATATGGCGGGGTTAAGAGCAAGGGCCCTTGCCAAAGCCACCCTCTTTCTCATACCACCAGACAGCTCAGAGGGAAGCTTGTGCTCAACCCCCTCCAAATCCACAAGAGTCAGCTTTTCCTTCACCACCTCCGCTATCTCTTCCTCGCTGAGATTGGTGTGCTCCCTCAAAGGAAAAGCCACGTTTTCGTAAACCGTCATGGAGTCAAAGAGAGCACCGTATTGAAAGACCATACCAACCCTCTTTCTCAGAGCCAGCGCCTCAGCTCCCTTTAGCTCATGCAAATCCTGTCCCTCTATCAAAACCTTGCCTTTATCGGGCCTTATCAACCCAACCATATGTTTGAGCAGAACACTTTTGCCCTCTCCACTCTTTCCTATGATGTACAAAAGCTCCCCTTTCTTCACACTGAGGGAGACCCCTTTGAGCACCTGTTGGCTCCCAAAGGACTTGTACACATTTATGACCTGTATCACCTCTTCCACAGCTAACTCCTCAGAACATAAAGGCCGTCAGGAAATAGTCCGCCACCAGAATCACCACCGAAGATATCACCACAGCCTGCGTGGTGGACCTTCCCACTCCCTCGGCTCCACCTGTTGTCCTCATACCCTTGTAACAGCATATCAGGGCAATCAAAAGGCCAAAGACCGCTGCCTTCACAAGCCCAGTGTAGAGATCCTTGAGATCGGTATGGTTCAGCATCTGTCTTATGTAAACGTTAGAGTTGATATGCAAGAGCATTATGCTCACGAAATACCCACCTATCACCCCTAACAAATCGGAGATAACGGTGAGAACGGGAAGCATTGTGAAACCGGTTATGATCCTTGGCACTACAAGATAGTGCACAGGATCCACCGCCATGGTGTACAGGGCATCCACCTGCTCGGTAACCTTCATGGTACCCAGCTCCGCTGCCATGGCAGAGCCCGCCCTTCCTGTCACCACAAGAGCCGTCAACACAGGCCCCAGCTCCCTAAACATGGAGACGGCAACTATGGAACCGATAACCGTCTCGGCGTTAAACTTCTTCAGTCCCGTGTACGTCTCTAAGGCAAGCACCATACCGGTAAAGAGGGAGGTGATGAAAACCACAGACATAGAAGAGACACCAAAGCGCTCCATCTGCTTGAACAGCTCCCTCCATCTAAAGGGTGGACGCACCATCCAGTAGAGGCTCTTCAAAAACAGGAGAAAGACATCTCCCAGCTGAAAGATAAAGCTATATATGGATCTCAACAGCATCATGTTGGTAACTCTTTACAGGGTTTTACAAAAAAAGGAAAGAGGAAGCACCCATGGAGAAGAG
>JALWBK010000212.1 GCA_027037155.1 bacterium
GCTTGGGAACGAAAAGGAGATCAAAAGTATTGATAAGGACGCTTCTAAGTTGCCAGATGTGGAGAGGATAAAAGATGTAGTCTCTCGCTACGTTAACGAGCAAGACACAGGGGCACTCAAGGAACTTGAAGGGGATATTGGACGGTTCTGGTACAAGTTAGAGGAGATGGAGATAGATGAGGAGTTCAAGTCGCTTTTTAAGCAGTTTCCATCCTTTCTTTTCAAGGCGGAGATAGCCAAAAGGTTTGTTCCTTCTCTTCTTGAAAGGGGTGAAGTGGATCTTGCCCTCTTTTTCCTGACCCATGTGGAGAAGGTGAAGGATCCGGAGCTCGCCTATCTTCTGGGCTGGGCCTACGACATAAAAGGTATAGTGAATCTTGCCAAGGACAACTTTGAAAGGGCCGCAAGAGATGGGATTGTGGACGCCAAGAGAAGACTTGCCCTTTTGTGTGTGAAGCAGGGAGAGTTTGCTAAGGCTGGGAAGCTGTATGAGGAGTTAGGGGATGTTGAGGAGGCTGTAGAGTGCTACCTCAACGCTGGGGATCTAAAGGGATGTATGAAGCTTTTAGAGCGGGTGGATGATGAAAAGATCCGCATTATGGTGGCATCTGCCCTTGTAGAGAAAGGTAAGGATAAAGAGGCCCTTTCGGTAGTGGAGTTAGTGGACACTCCTGAAGCGAAGGTTATCAAGGCAAAGGTTTTGATGAAGAGGGACTTGGAGGAGGCTTTTAGGCTTGCACATGATGCTTTTTCCGAGGTGAGGGGCAAGTGGAGAAACTGGGCGTTGGAGGTGATTTCCGAGTACTATTCGGAAAAGGGTATGTGGAAGGAACTTAGCGTGGTCCTTGCTCCCGTTGAGGCTTCTGGTGGACTTCCGGCACCGTTGCGGCTGAAGCTGGCAGAGGCCTACGCTAAGGGATCCGATGAGGCCAAGGCGTTGAGAATTCTTGCTGCACTTATGGATACAGAGCTGAGGAGGGAAGCAAAGGTTCTGGTTAAAGAGATTAAAAAGAGCACTGAAAGCGATGAAATAAAGGAGGTATGCGCCACCATTCTTTCCGAGGACAGCTTCTTCAAACGCCTCAAAGAGGGACTTAAGAAAAGCAAAGGGACGCTGTTGAGCAGGTTGGATGAGCTTATTGAGAGCAAGCGTTTCACAGATGTAGAATCCATTGAAGAGGCGCTTCTTGCTGCCGATGTGGGTGTGGAGGCTACTAAGGAGATTCTGAACAATCTTAAGAGACGCATAGAGATTGGAGAGGTGAAAAGCGGGCAGGGAGTTATTAAAGTGCTGGAAGAGGAGATACTGAGGATACTCAAATCAGCAGAGGGTGAGTTGAAGATAGAGCATAAGCCTACCGTTATCTTCGTGGTGGGGGTAAACGGAACCGGAAAGACCACTACCATTGGCAAGCTGGGGTACATGCTGAAAAATCAGGGCTATTCTGTACTCTTTGCGGCAGGAGATACCTTTAGAGCTGCGGCCATAGAGCAGCTTGAGATGTGGGGTGAGAGGGTAGGGGTTCCTGTTGTAAAGCAAAAGCCCGGTGCGGATCCTTCCGGAGTGGTGTACGATGCGGTGGTTTCTGCTAAGGCCAGAGGGGTGGATGTTGTTATCGTGGACACGGCAGGCAGGTTGCACACCAAGGTGAACCTGATGGAGGAGCTTAAAAAGATGGCAAGGGTTGCAGCCCGGGAAGTTCCAGGGGCACCTCACGAGACTCTGCTTGTTCTTGATGCAGTAGTTGGCCAGAACGCCCTTTCGCAGGCAAAGCTTTTTTCCGAGGCGGTGCCTGTTACCGGGATAGTTATGACAAAGCTTGACGGAACCGCTAAGGGGGGCATAGTTGTAGCTATAGCCAAGAATTTTCGCATCCCCATAAAGTTTATTGGCGTTGGGGAGAAGATAGATGACCTTCAGAAGTTTGACGCTGAGCGCTTTGTTGATGCTCTGTTTGATAGGTAGTGCTTTTTCTGGTGTTCGCTGTGGCAATGTGGCGGGAAAGTTCGTCTGCTACGACGTTAGCAGGGAAGAAATAGTGGCCCTGATTGAGAGATACGCGAAAGAGTTGGGTGTAGATCCTAAGCTGGCTTTAGAGGTTGCCAAGAAGGAGTCCAAGCTTGATCCGTTTGCCGTATCCCCTCGCGGTGCAATTGGTGTAATGCAGCTTATGCCTGAGACTGCCCGACTTCTTGGAGTGGATC
>JALWBK010000213.1 GCA_027037155.1 bacterium
GCTCCACCTGGATACGAGTGTTCATCTCAATGAAGTAATGGTTTCCTTCAGCATCCACTAAAAACTCCACAGTACCGGCGTTTCTATACCCCACCGCCTTGGCCAGCTTCACCGCATCGGCACAGATTTTCTCCCTCAAACGCTGATCTATAACAGCAGGGGCTTCCTCCAAAACCTTCTGATGACGCCTTTGAACAGAACACTCCCTTTCACCAAGATGTACCACATTACCGTGTTCATCGGCTATGATCTGAACCTCTATATGTCTTGCCCCTACTATACACTTCTCCACGTAGATGGAAGGATCACCAAAACCCAGCTCCGCTTCCCTTCTTGCCGCATCAAAGCTCTTTCTCAGTTCTTCCTCATCTTTAACGAGCCTCATACCCCTTCCGCCACCACCTGCAGCAGCTTTGAGAAGCACAGGATAACCAACAGAGGAAGCAATTTCCAAAGCCTCCTCCATAGTGGAAACGGGAGCCCCGCTTCCCGGGATGGTGGGCACTCCAGCCTCTTTTGCAGCCTGTATCGCTCTAACCTTATCGCCCATAAGCCTTATCACATCAGCTGTAGGACCGATGAATTTCAAACCCATATCCTCGCAAAGCTCGGTAAAGTCAGCATTTTCAGCCAGAAAGCCGTAACCGGGATGCACGGCATCACAGCCTGTGATCTCTGCAGCGGACAAAATGCTCTGCACATTCAGATAGCTACCTGCCGGATCAGGAGGACCTATACACACACTCCTATCCGCAAGTCTCACAGGAAGGGTGTCCACATCGGCCTCTGAATAGACCACCACCGACTCTATTCCCATCTCCTTAAGGGTGCGCAGTATCCTGAGAGCTATCTCCCCCCTGTTGGCTATAAGAACACGTTTGAACATCCGCTACTCCAGCGGCTCAATAAGGAAAAGGGGCTGCCCGTACTCCACAGGCTGGGCGTTTTCTACAAGTATCTTGACTATGCGCCCCCTAACGTCTGATTCAATCTCGTTCATTATCTTCATGGCCTCCACAATGCAGAGGACCTGCCCCTTCTCCACGATGTCTCCCACCTCCACATAAGGAGGCGCATCGGGAGCAGGCGCCCTGTAGAAGGTGCCCACTATAGGGGAACGGATCACCGCATAGTCTCCAAAGTCCTCTTCCTCGCCCTGAGAACTCGGCTGCTCTGTTGCCTCTTCTTTTTGTACCGGCTGCTGGGCAGGTGGTTGAGGGGCAACTACAGTGGAAGGCTGCACCAGCACCTGCTCTTTACCCTTCTCCAAAACGAGCCTTACCCCCTCCCACTCAAGCTCAAAGCGGGTAAGCTCAGAGGAGGCCACCTTATCTATCAGCTTGAAGATATCATCAAGCTCTTTGAAAAGACTCATTTATTCACCCTTTCCACGTACTCACCGGTTCTGGTATCTACCCTAACAACATCCCCCTCAGAGATAAAGAGGGGAACCTGTACCACATACCCTGTCTCCAACTTTGCCGGCTTTGAGCCACCTGCCGCAGTATCTCCTTTAACACCAGGCTCTGTATCAACCACCGTCAACTCCACCGCCTTAGGAAGGTCCACTCCAATGGGATTGCCCTTAAAGAGAAGCACCTTCACCTCAAGTCCCTCTTTCAAGAAGTACTTATCATTCCCCAAGGTGTCCTCTTTAATCATGTATTGCTCGTAGTTTTCGTTGTCCATGAAGTAGTACTCATCCCCTTGACTGTACAGGAACTGTGCCTTTCTGGAAACGAAATCTGCGATTTTCAGCATGTCGTTGGCTTTATACGTCTTTTCAATAACGGCACCGGTCTGCAGATTCTTCAGCTTTATCCTGGAAAAGGCCTGACCTTTACCGGGCTTTATGTGCTCAGCTCCCACCACAAGATAGGGCTCTCCGTCTATCTCCAACTTCATATTGGTCTTTACATGGGCGGCATCTATCATACTCATAGCCCACCCCCTACCTCACAACGAAGGGCAACAAGGCCAGTATCCTTGCCCTCTTAATGGCTCTGGCAAGCTGCCTCTGATGTTTGGCACACACCCCCGTCATCCTCCTGGGCATTATCTTGCCCCTTTCTGTAAGGTACTGTTTGAGCCTATCCACATCCTTGTAATCTATCTCCTCTATACCTTCCACACAGAACTTACATACCTTCTTTCTCACAAATCTCCTTCTCACATCAGCCATAAC
>JALWBK010000214.1 GCA_027037155.1 bacterium
GGGCATGCATACCAACGGCACGGGATCTGCCGAATTTATGGATCGCTTTCTCAATTGGTGCGACTACTTTGTGGTAGATGTCAAGGCCTTTACCAAGGAGTGTTATCGGAGGATAACGGGAAACAGTTACGATGTGTCGGCTCCTTTGGAGTTTTGTGAGAGGTTGTTTGAAAGTGGGGCCCATCTTGAGGTGGTGACAACTGTTATTCCAGGTTTTAACAGCCATATATTTGAGATGAAATCCCTGGCGAGGTGGATGGTTTACAAGCTTTCTCCTGAGGTACCGTGGCATCTTTTGCCCTTTACCCCTACCCCAAATCTCTTTACGATTTCATCCCCTTCTCCCGAGCTTATGGGTATGCTGCAGAGGATGGCGGGGGAGGAGGGGCTGAGCAGGGTTGTTCTACATATCTGAAAACGCTATACTTCTTCCAAACAGTTTCGGAGGAGTAGTCTATGGAAAAAGAGAGGGAGAAGGCCTTAGAGGCAGCCATAAGCTATATAGAGAAGCAGTTCGGCAAAGGCTCCATAATGCGTTTGGGGGAGAGAGAGGCCCTTTTAGATGTCAAGGTGATACCTACGGGTGCCCTCACCTTGGACATAGCCTTGGGTATAGGAGGGATTCCCAGAGGCAGAATAACGGAGATTTTTGGCCTTGAGGCCAGTGGTAAAACCACCCTTGCCCTTTCCATAGTGGCTCAGGCGCAGAAAGAGGGAGGGGTAGCTGCCTTTATAGATGCGGAGCACGCGTTGGATCCTGTTTACGCCCAGAAGATCGGTGTAGATACTGAGAATCTGCTCATTTCACAGCCAGATACCGGAGAGCAGGCACTGGAGGTGGCAGAGAGCCTCGTGAGGAGTGGTGCCGTTGATGCGATTGTTGTGGACTCTGTGGCGGCTCTGGTTCCCAAGGCGGAGCTTGAGGGGGATATGGGCGATACCCATGTGGGGCTGCAGGCAAGGCTTATGTCTCAGGCTTTGAGGAAGCTAACGGGTGTGGTCAGCAAGTCCAATACAGCTCTAATCTTTATCAATCAGGTCAGGAAGACTATAGGGCCTGCCTTTATGGGTGGAGGTGGAGAGACTACAACAGGGGGCATGGCCCTTAAGTTTTACGCCTCTGTCAGGTTGGACATAAAGAAGATTGGAACTATGCGGGACAAAAGCGGGCAGATCCTTGGAATCCGTTCAAGAGTTAAGGTGGTTAAGAATAAGCTGGCACCGCCCTTTAGGGAGGCCGAGTTTGATATAATCTATGGTCAGGGTATCTCCCACGAAGGATGTCTTGTGGATCTCGGCTTGGCTTACGGCTTTATTACCAAAAGCGGTTCCTGGTTCTCCTACGGTGATGTAAGGCTCGGACAGGGAAGGGACAACGCCATTCAGTATTTAAAGGAACATCCCGATATAGCACAGGAGCTTGAGGAGAGGGTAAGGGAGAAGGCTGGAATCTTGAAGCGGGAGTCAGGTGATGGAGCTGAATGAGCTTATAAGGGCCATTGCTGAGAGGTCGGTTAAGTTAAAGGCGTCTGACATACATCTTAAGGTAGGAATAAAGCCAGTTTTCAGAATTGACGGGCGTTTGGAGGTGCAGGAGGGGTTTGAGCCCTTTGATGCAGAAGGGATGAAGAAGCTTGTGGAGGTTATTCTTCCAGACAACAAGAGAGAGGATCTCAGAAGACAGGGCTCGGCCGATTTTGCTCTCAGCATATCTGGAGTAGGTAGGTTCAGGGTCAACCTCTTTCAGCAGAGGGGAACTTACGCTGTGGCTATGAGGTTTGTTCCCTTTGATGTGCCAGATTTTGAGGAGTTGAACCTTCCCTCTGTGGTAAAGGAGATTGCGGCGAGGGAAAGGAGAGGCCTCGTTCTGGTGACAGGTATTACTGGTTCGGGTAAGTCAACCACCTTGGCCGCCATGCTGAAGTACATTGCAAAGCACCGTGCCGTTAACATCATAACCATAGAGGATCCCATTGAATATCTGATTAGTGACGATAAAGCTATTGTATCTCAGAGAGAGCTGGGAAACGATTTCTTTGACTTTGCCCAGGCCTTGAGAGCGGCTTTGAGGCAGGATCCTGACGTCATTATGGTGGGAGAGATGAGGGATTTGGACACCATAAGAACGGCGCTGCTTGCTGCTGAGACAGGACATTTGGTATTCTCCACCCTCCACACCCTTGATGCCAAGGAGACCATAAACAGGATCATTGCTGCCTATCCCCCTCATGAGCAGGAGGGCGTGAGGTTACAGCTTGCTTCTGTATTGAGAGCGACCATCTCCCAAAGGCTGCTTCCCAAGGTGGGCGGTGGAAGGGTTCCTGCCTGTGAGGTTATGCTGAACACCCCTGCTATAAAGGAGTGCATACTCAATCCAGAGAAGTTTGACGAGATAAACGTGTTGATAGAGAAGGGTAAAGAGGCCTATGGTACCCAGACCTTTGATCAGTCGCTCTACGACCTTTACAAGAAGGGTCTTATCACCTACGAGGATGCCTTGGCCAATGCTACAAACAGGGACGACTTTGAGTTGAGGGTAAAGGGCATCCTTGGAACGGCAGAGATGATTTCACAAGACATGGGTATGTGAGGTGGGTTTCATGGAGAGCAGGAAGGTAAGAGAGGTATTTTTGGATTTCTTTGAGAAGAAAGGGCATGTGAGGGTTAAGAGCTCTTCTCTTATTCCCCACGGTGATCCCAGTCTTCTTTTTACCAATGCCGGTATGGTGCAGTTCAAAAATGTCTTTCTCGGTTTGGAAAAGCGTCCGTACACCAGGGCCACCTCGTGCCAAAAGTGTGTGAGGGCAGGCGGAAAGCACAACGACTTGGAGAATGTGGGGAAAACGGCAAGGCATCACACCTTCTTTGAGATGTTAGGTAACTTCTCCTTTGGTGATTACTTCAAGCGGGAGGCGATCCTTTACGCCTGGGAACTGCTGACGGAGGTTTACAAACTGCCTAAGGAGAGGCTCTGGGTAACCATCTACAAGGATGATGATGAGGCCTTTGATATATGGACAAAGGAGGTAGGCTTTCCCGCTGACAGGATCGTAAGGATGGGGGAGAAGGATAACTTCTGGTCCATGGGTGACACAGGCCCCTGTGGTCCCTGTTCTGAGATAATCATTGACCAGGGAGAGGATATGGCTTGTGGCCCCAACTGTGGCATAGATACGTGCGATTGTGATAGATTTTTAGAGCTGTGGAACCTCGTGTTTATGCAGTTCAACAGGGACGAAGAGGGAAATCTCGAACCTCTTCCTAAGCCCAGCATAGACACTGGTATGGGACTTGAGAGAATCACGGCTGTGCTTCAGGGGGTGAGGAGCAACTTTGATACGGATCTTTTCAAACCCCTCATAGAGTTTGTGTGTGATGAGACAGGGGTGAACTATGGCGATGATGAGAGATCAGACGTAGCCGTAAGGGTCCTTGCCGATCACTCCAGGGCCACATCCTTTTTGGTAGCCGATGGGCTTTTGCCGTCTAATGAGGGCAGGGGTTATGTCTTGAGGAGAATCATAAGAAGGGCATCCAGATACGCCAGAATCTTAGGCTACGATAAGCCGCTACTGTACAGGGTGTGTTCAGTGGTGGTGGACAAGATGGGGGATGTGTACCCTGAGCTCTACGATGCTAAAGAGCTCATCGCTCAGGTGGCGAAGGTGGAGGAAGAGCGATTTGCCCACACCTTAGAGGTGGGGATGAAGATACTTGATGAGATTATAGAGGAGCTCAAAGAGAAGGGAGAGAGACGTATTCCTGGAGAGCATCTCTTCAGGCTTTACGATACCTACGGCTTCCCGTTAGATCTCGCTCAGGATATAGCTGAGGATGAAGGTTTTGAGTTAGATATGGAGGGATTTGAGCGCTGTATGGAGGAGCAGAGGGCCAAGGCGAGGGCTTCTTGGACGGGTACCGGCGAGGAGGCTTTGGATCCTGTGTATGTGAATATCCGGGAGGAGTGTGGTCCCACTAAGTTTATGGGCTATGAGGTGGATGAGCTTGACACCGAGGTTGTGGCCATTGTGAAGGATGGGCAGAGGGTTGAGGAGCTTAGAGAGGGTGAGGTTGGAGAGATTGTCCTTAAAGAGACACCCTTTTACGGAGAATCTGGAGGTCAGGTGGGTGATACCGGCGTGATAAAGGGTGAAGAAGGGCTTTTTGAGGTTGAAGATACGCAAAAGCCCTTGAATGATCTTTTTGTGCATAAAGGGACGTTAAAGAGAGGCGTCTTGAAGGTGGGAGATGCCGTTCGTGCATCCATAGATGTTGCCAAAAGAAGGGTTACGGAAGCACACCATACGGCTACCCATCTGTTACACTGGGCTCTTAGAGAGGTGCTTGGCCCCCATGTGAAGCAGGCAGGTTCTCTGGTCTCCCCTGAAAGGCTTAGGTTTGACTTTACCCATTTCAAGGCTCTTTCACCGGAGGAGATTGAGAGGATAGAGCGGCTCATAAATGAGAAGATTTGGGCCGATTACGATGTGTACAAATTTGAAACGGAGCTTGATGAGGCCCTGAAGATGGGGGCTATGGCGCTTTTTGGTGAAAAGTACGGAGAGAGGGTGAGAGTTGTTAAGGTAGGGGACTTCAGCATTGAGCTGTGTGGTGGAACCCATGTGAGTAAGACCGGCAACATAGGGATCTTTAAAGTGGTTTCTGAGAGTGCCGTTTCCGCTGGCACGAGGAGAATAGAGGCCGTTTGTAGGGATAGAGCCTATGAGTATCTGCTGAGGAAGGAGAGGATCCTAAAGGACATAGATGAGTTGCTGAAGGCAAAAGAGGGGGAGGAGATAGACAGGATTCAAAAGCTGCAGAAACGCATAAAGGAGCTTGAGAAAGAGTTAGAAAAGGCCAAGAGCTTTTCCGCAGCGGATGTATTAAAGGAGATTGTGGATAGGGCTGTTGAGGTTGATGGGGTGAAGGTCGCCTGGGGCGTTGTGGATGGCCTTGATATAGGAACCCTTAGGGACATGGTGGATCAGCTCAAGAAGAGACTGAAAAGAGCTGTGGTGCTTCTTGTTTCCAAGGGGGATAAGGGCGTTTCCATGGTTTGTGGTGTTACGAAGGATGCTACCGATAGGTATAATGCCTCTACCATTGTGAGAGAGGTGGCGAAGGTTGTTGGAGGTGGTGGAGGAGGAAGGTCGGATATGGCTCAGGCTGGAGGGAAGATGGCTGATAAGGTGGATGAGGCCATTGAGAAGTTTAAAGAGATGGTTGGGGTAAAGTGAAGGAGGTGGTGCATGAAGGTTCTTGTGGTAGGAGGAGGGGGTAGGGAACATGCCCTTGTCTGGAAGATAGCCCAGAGCGACAAGGTTGATAAGGTCTTTGCTGCTCCAGGAAACGCTGGGATTGCAAGGGAACCCAAGGTTCGGTGTGTGGACATAGCGCCATCGGATCTTAATGCCCTTAGGGATTTTGCACTTAAAGAAAAGGTAGATTTGACGGTGGTGGGGCCAGAGGATCCCTTGGTGGCTGGGATAGTGGATCTCTTTGAGAAGGCGGGACTCACCATCTTTGGACCCCGTAAAGAGGCAGCTATCCTTGAGGGGAGTAAAGCCTTCTCCAAAAACTTTATGAGAGAGATGGGTATTCCCACGGCGGACTTTGAGGTGTTTGACGATCCCTATAAGGCCAAAGAGTACATAAAGGCCAAGGGGGCTCCCATTGTGGTGAAGGCCGATGGCCTTTGCGCTGGGAAGGGAAGCATTGTCTGCAAAACAGTGGAAGAGGCGTTGGATGCTGTAGATAAGATTATGGTGGACAAGATCTTTGGTTCCGCCGGAGATAAGGTGGTTGTGGAGGAGTTCTTAAAGGGAGAGGAGGCATCCTTCATAGTAATAACCGATGGGGAGAATATTGTGCCGTTGGCATCGTCCCAGGATCACAAGCCTGTATTTGACAATGATGAGGGGCCCAACACGGGAGGCATGGGAGCGTATTCACCTGCCCCGGTGGTTACCCAAAAGATACATGATAGGGCCATGAACGAGATAGTGATTCCCACCATAGAGGGAATGAAGAAGAAAGGTGTACCCTTTAAGGGGGTACTCTACGTAGGTCTTATGATAATAGATGACGAGTATCCAAAGGTTTTAGAGTACAACGTGAGGTTTGGGGATCCCGAGGCACAGCCCATCCTTATGAGGATGGAGTCAGATTTGGTGGATGCCCTGATGGCTTCTATAGATGGCAAGCTCAATGAATGTGACATAAAGTACACCGATGAGGCGGCGGTTTGTGTAGTGATGGCTTCAGGTGGCTATCCTGGCAAGTACGAGAAGGGCAAGGTCATACATGGGCTTGAAGAAGTGGAGAAGATGGAAAAGGTGAAGGTGTTTCATGCTGGAACCAAGGAGGTTGACGGTAAGATCGTTACCAACGGCGGTAGGGTTTTGGGTGTTACTGCCCTTGGAGGTACCATAAAGGAGGCCATTGATAGGGCGTACGAGGCCGTTTCCAAGATCCACTGGGAGAATGTGCACTATCGCAGGGACATTGGAGCCAAGGCACTGAGGAGGCTTGGGCTTCTTTGAGGGTAGAGATTATAGCCTCAGACAGTTTAGGCGTCAGGAGTATGGCCACCTGTGTTCACGCAGGTGGCCATAAAATTTTTATTGACCCTGGGGTTGCCTTAGGTCCCAAGCGCTATGGACTTTTCCCCCACCAGCTTGAACTCTTAATGAAGGAGCATCTGTGGAGGAAGGTTGAAGAGAGGGTAAAAGAGGCGGAGTACGTGGTGATAACCCACTACCATCATGACCACTACAATCCAGAAGCATACCATATCTTTAAAGACAAGGTGGTCTTCATCAAGGATCCAGAGCGCTTCATCAACAAAAGCCAGAGGGAAAGGGCCTCTTTGCTGCTTGAGGGTATAAAGGGGCTTGCTAAGGATATTGTTGTGGCTGACGGGAAGAGCTTTGATCTTGGTGGGGTGAGGCTTAGCTTTTCGGAACCTGTTCCACATGGTTATACCGATCGGTTGGGATACGTTCTTCAGGTGCTGGTTGAGGAGGATTTTAGGTTCCTCTTTACCTCCGATGTGCAGGGATTCCCTTTGGATGCGCATAAAGACTTTGTTATAGATGCCAGACCCGATGTTATTTTTGCCGATGGTCCCGCTACTTATCTGTTTCCAAAAAGATTTTCTAAATCGGCTTATGAGGCCTCTTTTGCCAATATGGCAGAGCTGTTGGAGAGGGTGCGCCCTTCCT
>JALWBK010000215.1 GCA_027037155.1 bacterium
CATCCTTTTGATCCAGTTTACCGTGTCAGTTTCGGCTCCTCCCTTTATCTCTTTTGCACGCTCTACAATCTCTTCAGGTAGTCCAAGTCTTTTGGCAATGATGAAGGCGTTGCTCTCTCCCGGTACTCCTACGAGTAGTCTATAGGTGGGCTTTAGCGTGTTGGAGTCAAACTCAACAGAGGCGTTTTCCATACCCGCTGTGCTGTATGCAAGTAGCTTCAGCTCACCATGGTGGGTGGTGATGATGTTTATTGAGCCTATCTTGTGGAGGTACTCTGCTATGGCAACTGCAAGGGCACTTCCCTCCTCAGGATCGGTTCCGGTTCCTAACTCGTCTATCAAAACGAGGGAGTTTTTGTCTGCCTTTTGACAGATCTCTTTCAGCCTGACAACGTGGGAGGAAAAGGTGGAGAGGCTGTTTTCAATGCTCTGCTCATCCCCTATGTCGGCAAGCACTTTATGAAATGCGTAGAAATAGCTGTCCGTGTGGGCGGTTACAGGAAGTGCAGAAAGGGCCATGAGGGTGAGAAGGCCAGCGGTCTTCAGGGCAACGGTCTTTCCTCCTGTGTTGGGTCCTGTGATGATTATGGTGTGCCTGTTGGCGTCCAGTTTTAGATCCATGGGAACAGTGTCTTCTCCTTTGACCGCTACCAGAAGGGGATGTCTTCCCTTCACTATGTGTAGTTCTCTTTTGGTTCCAACCTGGGGTATGGTGGCGTCAAACTCCTTAGCGAATCTTGCCTTGGCAAATACAGCGTCAAGCTGTGATAGAACGTATTGATTTTCTTTCAAAGAGGAGGCGTGAAAGCCTATCTTTGCTGTGAGTTTGCGAAGTACTTTTTCCTCCTCTTCTTGCTCTTCCCTTCTGAGCTTTGCTATGGTGTTATTTAATGGCACTATTTCTTTAGGCTCTACGAAAAGGGTCTTTCCGGAGGCGGATGTGTCTATCACCATACCTTCCAACGCTGGGGCCCTGTCGGAGCGCACCGCTAAGGTGTACCTTTCAAATCTGATATGGATGTTTCTGTCGGCAAGGGCCTTTGCCTTGGCTGGATTGTTCATGATTCTTCTTAGGCGCTGGGATATTTCTCCTTTGAGACTCCTGATTCTTTGCCTTATGCTACTTAGTCTTTCTGAGGCATCGTCCTTGACATTTCCCGACTCATCTAATGAGGCTTCTATCTGATGTGCGAGCTCATCAAGCAAAGAGAGTTTCGCGGCAACTTTGCGCAATTCTGGGAATCTTTCGTCTGTGAGACGACTCTTCACTATCCTTGCAAGGATAAGCTGTCTTTTCACCAAAAGTATCTTGGTGGGTTCAAGGACGGAGCCTGGAATCTTGGCAACGGCAAGTATATCGGAGACATCATGCAGATCGCCAAGGGATATCTCCTGTTCAGTATCAAGAAAGCGCAAAGCGTCTCGTAGTTCCCCGTACCTTTTCTCAACCCAAGAGATGTCAGGATTTGGTCTTGTGGACAGAATAACGCTCCTCCCCAATGGGGAGTGAGCGTACCGCGCTATCAGCTCTAAAAGCTTGGGATACTCTAAGGCTTCTAAGTGGTAGTTTTCCATCACCCTCCCAGCTTCTCTCTTACCATCTGGTTGACGAGCTTTCCGTCTGCTCTGCCGCGGACCTTGGGCATAACCACCTTCATCACCTTGCCCATGTCTTTGGGAGTTGTGGCTCCCGTCTCCTTTATGGCCTCTTCAATGATGGCCTCAAGCTCTTCCTTGCTCAGAGGCTGTGGCAGATAAGACTCAAGGATTTTTAGCTCCTTCTCCTCCTTTTCTGCAAGATCCGTTCTGCCAGCCTCTTTGTATTTCTCAATGGACTCCTTTCTCTGCTTCACAGCTTTCTGGATGACCGCGAGGATCTCATCGTCGGAGAGCTCTCCTCTTTTCTCTATCTCCTTGTTCTTTATCTCTGAGATGAGGAGCCTCAGCGTAGATACCTTCAGTGAGTCTTTGCTCTTCATAGCTTCTTTCATGTCCTGCATTATCTGCTCCTTCAGTCCCATCTTACCACCTCCTCTTAGTTTGGCACTTTTCCGTAGGCAAGCCATTGATATACGTTTATAAAAAACCTCTCGTTGTCGTACTGGTTTATGGGGTAGTACGGCACCAGTGGACCTGTGGGTAAGACCACTACCCTACCCTTCCCGTAGTTCATGGCGAAAGCAACCACTTTTCCATCTTGCGTTTCAAGCAAGGGTATTTTTCCCTGCATGTTCTTTATATCCGGAATCCTGTATATGTAAAGCTTTACGCGCTTTACGCCTTTCAGAAGTGCGTGTTTAACCATGGCAGGAGCCTTCAAAACCACCGGCACCCACCTGTTAAGGGACGCATATTCTACCTCTCCCTCCCTTAGGAAAAAGCTGGCGCTGTCCCCCTCGTCATCTGCACCAATGTATGTTAGAACTCCGCCTCCTTTGTTCACCCACCCTTTGAGCAGGTTTTCCAATTCTGTTGGGATGTAAGCTATTCCGGCTCTGAGATCCACCACTTGATAGTTGCCGCCTTTGATGAGAAAGTTCCACAGGTCCTGGACGTTGTCCCGATATACCACTAAGGCCTTTACACGTGGTAGCTTGCCATAGTCGAAGGGGGTGAGTGCCAGTAGAAGGAATGCAATTATTGCGATTCTGATGCGCATCAGTGCTTGAAGTGGCGCATTCTGGTGAAGACCATAGCGATCCCAAGTTCATCGGCCTTAGCAATGACTTCCTTATCCCTTATAGATCCACCGGGCTGTATTACAGCAGTTATTCCCATCTTCGCGGCCTCTTCAATGCCGTCGGGGAACGGGAAGAAGGCGTCTGAAGCCATAACAGCGCCTTTGGTGTCGTGGCCGTGCATCTGAGCCTTCATCCCAGCAATTCTCACAGAGTCCACCCTGCTGGTCTGTCCTGCCCCCACGCCTATTATACTCCTGTCCTTGGCGAAGACTATGGCGTTGGATTTTACGTGTTTGACAACCTTTAAAGCAAAAACGAGCTGGTCCAGCTCCTGCTGGGTGGGCTCTCTTTTGGTAACCACCTCAAGGTTTGAGTAGAGTTTATCATCGCTTTCCTGTACGAGGCAGCTTCCTACAACGCTTTTGAACGTTAAGCTGTCCTTTTTGCCCCAGGGTTTAAGCTGAAGCACTCTAAGGTTTTCCTTCTGAGAGAAGATCTCCAGTGCTTCCTTGGTGTACTCCGGTGCCACCACCACCTCAAAGAAGGTCTTCACCATGGAGGCTGCCGTTTCAGGATCCACTATCCTATTGAAGGCAACGATACCGCCAAAGGCTGATACCGGATCGCAGGAAAGTGCCCTTTCAAAGGCATCCTTCAGATCGTTGCCCTCTGCTACACCACAGGGATTGGTGTGCTTTATAATGGCACAGGTGGGCTTTTCGTCAAACTCAAGGATGAGTTCATAGGCGGCGCTGGCATCGTGGATGTTGTTATAAGAGAGCTCCTTGCCTTGAAACTGTACGAAGTTGGCAAAGCCGTAATCTGCCCTGTTCGCAACGTAAAAGGCTGCGTTCTGGTGTGGGTTTTCGCCGTAGCGCGGTTTTAAGGCCCTTCTTAAATGTATCACCTTGACCTCTGCAAGCTCTTCACCTGTTAACCACTGGTGTATGGACGCATCGTAGCTGCTTGTAAGGGCAAAGGCCTTGGAGGCCAGCTTCTTCCTCTCTTCCAAAGAGAGGTCGCCATTTTTTAGCTTTTCAAGTACCCATTCATAATCTTGAGGATCCGTTACGATTACAACGCTTTCGTAGTTTTTGGCTGCAGCTCTTACCAGTGTTGGACCGCCTATATCTATCATCTCAACGCTCGGGTTCTCTTCAAAGGGGTATAGGTTCACCACCACTATGTCTATGGGCTCTATCTTGTGTTCGGTTAAGGTTTCTAAGTGTTCTTTTTTGTCCCTTCTTGCCAAGATTCCAGCGTGGATCCGCGGATGAAGGGTTTTTACCCTTCCGTCAAGGATTTCGGGAAAGCCCGTGTGTTCTGATACCTCTTTAACCTTTACACCGTTTTCCCTGAGTATTCCGGCAGTATTTCCCGTAGAGAGTATGCCGTAGCCCAGTTCAGACAATCCCTTTGCGAATTCAACGATGCCTTCCTTCTTGTAAACACTTATGAGAGCCCACTTCATAGGCCTACCTCCCTCTTTAAAAAGTTGACTCTCTCTCGCAAAACGGGCTTTATGTGAGCTTTGTCACCGCTCCAGCCAGGTGTATCCCAGATGTCGGGGCCATCGTATCCTTCCATTATGGAGATGCGAAGGAAGCGTTCGGGGAGTCTGTCGGGAAAATCTCTTCTGGTGAGTCTTCCCCAAAGTATCGTCCAGATGCGGGCTACGTTCACCATGTCGTACCCACCGCCTCCGGTGATGATGATGCGTTTGAGGTTGAGATCCCGTAGGATGCGACCGATTCTATCGTAGATGCCAGTGGTGAGGTACAGGGAGGTTAAGGGATCATCTTTGTGGCCGTCTGCCCCAGCTTGCAAAAAGAGTACATCTGGGGCGTATCTCTCTATTAAGGGCACCACCAGCTCTTCAAAGATGAAGAGCACCTCTTCGTCTTCGGTGTATCTGGGTAGCGGGATATTTACGTTGTATCCTTTTCCCTCCTTATCTCCCAACTCTTCCAATTTGCCTGTTAGGGGGAAGGCGTCCTCTTGATGTAGAGAGCAGACGAAGACTCTGCTATCTTCGTAAAAAGCTTCTTGCACCGCATCACAGTGATGGGCGTCTATGTCCAAATAGAAGACCTTAAGTCCAGCATCTGCAAGCATCTTGAGGGCGATGACTACATCGTTGAGGTAGCAGAATCCAGAAGCCCTGTTGGGCTTTGCATGGTGCATTCCCCCTCCGGGGTTGAAGATAATGGCATCACTTTTCATAACTGCTTTGGCTGCGGCTATGGTTCCTCCTGTGCCAATGGAGGCGAAGCGAAAGATGCCTGGAACGACGGGATTGTCCTCTACGCCGAGGCCGTACTGGGGAGCTTCCTCCTCTTTCTCTAAGGCGTCAAGGTAGTCGGCGCTGTGGTACGTCAGCAGCTCTTGGTGGGGGGCTTCGTTAGGTTCTTTCACCTCAACCCCTTCAAGGAGACCCATATCTCTCATGAGTTCAATGGCCAGCTTTACCCTTAGAGGACGCATGGGGTGGAACCTTCCAAAGCTGAAGTCCCAGTAGTCCTTGCAGTAAAAGACGATTTCCTCTGCCATCTCTCCCTCCGGTAATTGTTGCATATTAAAACGGTTGACCTTCAAAAAGGCAAGGAGTATTAGGCTGTAAAATTCAAGCAGGTGCGGAGGTTGTCATGGGAGAGTACGTGGTAGCAGTGGCTGGAGCAACGGGAGCTGTTGGAAGGGAGATGCTCAAGATCTTGGAGGAAAGGAACTTTCCCGTAAAGGAGCTGAGGCTGTTTGCCTCTCCGAGAAGCGAGGGCATGGAGCTGGAGTTTAAGGGTGAGAGGATAAAGGTACAGGTGTTGAAGAAAGGGGTCTTCAAAGGCTGCGATATAGCCCTCTTTTCCTGTGGTGGATCAAGATCTCTTGAGTTTGCACCGGATGCTGCCAAGGACGGGTGTGTGGTGATAGACAACTCCAGTGCTTGGAGGATGGATCCTGAGGTGCCTCTGGTGGTCCCCGAGGTTAATCCCCATGCAATAGCCGACTACAAAAACAAGGGGATAATCGCCAATCCCAACTGCTCCACCATACAGATGGTGGTTCCCCTTAAGGCCATATACGATTACTCCCGTATCAAGAGGATCTTCGTTGCTACCTACCAGTCCACCTCGGGTGCGGGCAAAAAAGCCATGGATGAGCTTTTGGAACAGACGAGGGCTATTCTTAACTTTCAGCCTATTAAGAAGAAGGTCTTTCCCCACCAAATCGCCTTCAACTGCTTGCCTCACATAGATGTCTTCCTTGACAACGGCTATACCAAGGAAGAGATGAAGATGGTGAACGAGACCAAGAAGATTATGGAGGATCCGGAGATACAGGTCAGCCCCACCTGTGTGAGGGTTCCGGTGTTTATAAGCCACAGCGAGGCGGTTACCATAGAGACAGAGAAGAAGGTAACTGCTGAGAAGGCCAGAGAACTCCTTTCAAACTTCCCAGGCGTGAAGGTGGTAGATGATCCTGAGAACAACCTCTATCCTTTGGCTATTGATGCTGCAGGCAAAGATGAGTGCTTCGTAGGTAGGATTAGAGAGGATGTGGGTATAGAGAATGGCCTTTCTATGTGGATTGTTGCCGATAATTTGAGAAAGGGCGCGGCACTAAACGCTGTACAGATTGCGGAAATGCTGGTAGAGAAATATCTATAAGTATACTGGGAGGGAGATGCAATCATGATAGAGGAGCTGCCAGGGATAGCTCTAACCTTTGATGATGTGTTGCTTTTGCCCAATAGATCGTCGGTCCTTCCTAAGGATGTGGATGTGTCCACTAAGCTGACGAGGAATATTCGCATAAACATTCCACTGGTTTCTGCAGCTATGGACACTGTCACGGAGGCGGAGCTTGCCATAGCGCTGGCGAGGCAGGGAGGAATTGGCATCATCCACAAGAACATGTCCATTGAGGAGCAGGCCCGGGAGGTGGACAAGGTCAAGCGTTCGGAATCGGGGATGATAGTGCATCCCATAACCATGCGTCCCTGGCAGAAGATAGGTGAGGCATTGGAGGTTATGGCAAGGTACCGTATATCCGGGGTTCCTGTTACCTTAGAAGATGGCACTTTGGTTGGTATACTTACCAACAGGGATCTGCGCTTTGAAACAGACATGAACAAAAAGATTGAAGAGCTTATGACCAAAGAGAACCTGATTACTGTGAAGGAAGGTATCACCCTTGAAGAGGCCAAGAAGCTCCTTCACAAGTACAGGATTGAGAAGCTCTTAGTGGTTGACGATAACTTTAAGCTAAAAGGGCTGATAACCATAAAGGACATAGAGAAGATACGAAAGTATCCCAACTCCTGTAAGGACGAGCTTGGAAGGCTGAGGGTAGGCGCCGCTGTGGGGGTCGGCCCTGACACTATGGAGAGGGTTGATGCCCTTGTGGAGGCAGGTGTTGACGTCATCTGTGTGGACACGGCTCACGGCCATTCGGAGCTTGTGCTTGAAACGGTGAAGATGATCAAAAAGAAATATCCCGAAAAGGACATTATA